>CAJYBQ010000273.1 GCA_913064755.1 uncultured Alphaproteobacteria bacterium | reverse complement strand
ACGTCGGCGTGTCCGGATCAGGCCCGGGCAGGCCGCCTGCGGATCGGTCGGTCCGGCATCGACACCTGGTCCGTCCGGTCCCCGTCACCTGTCGAGCAGCAGTTCCGCGAAGGTTTCCAGGTCGCCCTCTGCCCTTGGCCAGACCAGCAGGCCGGTGACCGGGCTGTCGTCCCAGGCGGCAAGTTGCTGGCGGATGCGGTCCTTCGGCCCGACCAGCGCGATCTCGTCGACCAGTTCGTCGGGGACGGCGGCGACCGCTTCGCGTTTCTTGCCGTCCAGGAACAGGTCCTGGATCTTCCTGGCGGCGTCCGGGTATCCCATGCGCACGATGAGTTCATTGTGGAAATTGCGGTCCTTGGCGCCCATGCCGCCGATGTAGAGGGCGAGGCTCTTCTTCACCTCCAGCCGACCCGCCTCCAGGTCATCGGTCACGTGCATCTTCATCGGATACATGATCTCGAAACCCTCCGGTCGATTGGCGATGTTCTCCGCGTAGACCTCCTGCCGCCAGGGCGAATAGTACAGCGGATACCAGCCGTCGCAGATTTCCGCTGCCATGGTGACGTTCTTCGGCCCTTCCGCCCCCAGGAAGATGGGGACGTCGGCGCGCAGCGGATGCGTGATCGGCTTCAGCGGCTTGCCCAGGCCCCAGCTGCCCGGCGCATCTTCCGGGTAGGGCAGGGGGTAATGCGGGCCGGGGCCTGAAACCGGGGCCTCCCGCGCCATGACCTGGCGGATGATCGAGATGTATTCACGGGTACGCGCCAGGGGCTTGGCGAACGGCTGGCCATACCAGCCTTCCACCACCTGCGGTCCGGACACGCCGAGGCCCAGGATCAGCCGCCCCTTGCTCAGGTGGTCCAGGGTCAGCGCATGCATGGCCGTCGCGGCGGGGGTGCGGGCGGAAATCTGCACGATCGCCGTGCCCAGCTTGATACGGCTGGTATGGGCACCGACCCAGGCCAGCGGCGTCAGGGCATCGGAGCCATAGGCCTCCGCCGTGAAGAAACCCCAGTAGCCCATTTCCTCCGCCTTCTTCGCGGTGCCGATGATGTCCTCGGGCGGTTCGGAGCCCCAGTATCCGGTCATCAATCCAAGTTTCAACGGCATCGCATGGCCTCCCCGCCGGGTGTCGCAAATGGCGCGCGACATGGTGCTGCGCGCTTGAATGCTGCCGCGCACGGGCGTAGGGTCCGCGCCGCGCGGAAACACCGCGCCGCGCTCGGGAGCGCCAGCGCGACCTACGGACCGTGGAGCATCATCATGTCCATCCTCGCCTCTTCCCTCAGCCGCATCAAGCCGTCGCCGACCATCGCGGTCACCGCCAAGGCCCGTGAGCTGAAAGCGGCGGGCAAGGACGTCATCGGCCTGGGTGCCGGGGAGCCGGATTTCGATACGCCGGACAACATCAAGGAAGCCGCCATTGCCGCGATCCGCAACGGCGAGACCAAGTACACGGATGTCGATGGCACGCCGGCGCTGAAGAAGGCCGTCGTTGCCAAGTTCAAGCGCGAGAACGGCCTGGATTACGAGACCAGCCAGGTGACGGTCGGGACCGGCGGCAAGCAGATTCTCTACAACGCGCTGATGGCGACCATGAACCCGGGCGACGAAGTGCTGATCCCGGCCCCCTACTGGGTGTCCTACCCCGACATGGTGCTGCTGGCCGGGGGGGAGCCGACCTTTGCGTCCGCCGGTGCCAACGAGGGCTTCAAGCTGCGCCCCGACGCGCTGGAAGCCGCCATCACGCCGAAGACCAAGTGGGTCATCATGAACAGCCCGTCCAACCCGTCCGGTGCGGGCTATACCCGCGAAGAGCTGGCGGCGCTGGGCGAGGTGCTGAAGCGTCATCCGCATGTCTGGGTCATGACCGACGACATGTATGAACACCTCGTCTACGACGACTTCGAGTTCACGACGATTGCCCAGGTGGTGCCGGAACTGAAGGACCGCACCCTGACGGTGAACGGCGTGTCCAAGGCCTATGCCATGACGGGCTGGCGCATCGGATACGCGGCCGGGCCGGTGGAACTGATCAAGGCCATGGGCAAGATCCAGTCGCAGTCCACGTCCAACCCGTCATCGGTCAGCCAGGCCGCGGCGGTGGAGGCCCTGAATGGCCCGCAGGACTTCATCGAGGAACGCCGGAAGGTGTTTCAGGAACGTCGCAACCTGGTGGTGGAGATGCTGAACGCGGCGGAGGGGCTGCACTGCCCGACGCCCGAAGGCGCCTTCTATGTCTACCCGTCCTGCGCGGGCTGCATCGGCAAGAAGACGCCGGAGGGCAAGGTGATCGAGAACGATACCGATTTCGTCACCTACCTGCTGGAGAGCGTCGGCGTGGCCTGCGTGCAGGGTGAGGCCTTCGGCCTGGCCCCGCATTTCCGGATTTCCTACGCGACCTCGACCGAGGCGCTGACGGAAGCCTGCGGGCGCATCCAGAAGGCCTGTGCCGCGCTGGTCTGACGCGCGACAAGACAGCACCGAACGACGAACGGCGTGCCGGGTTTCCCCGACACGCCGTTTTTCGTCGCGTGATTCCGGTGGCGCCGTCAGGCAGCCTTGGCGCGGCGCTTCTCTTCCTCTTCGTAGAGTTCCTTCTTCGACAGCTTGCCGACCAGGGTCTTGGGCAGTTCGGCGCGGATGTCGATCTCCGATATCATCTCGTGCTTGCCGATCTTGTCCTTCAGGAAGGCCTTCAATTCGTCGAAGGTGAAGCCGTCGGCCCCGGCCTTCAGCTTGCTTACGGCCTTGGGGGCCTGGCCGCGATATTCGTCGTGGATGCCGATGACGGAAACTTCCTCGACCGACGGATGCTGGTAGATCGCTTCCTCGATATTGCGCGGATAGACGTTGAAGCCGCCGCACAGGATCATGTCCTTGGTGCGGTCGACGATGTACATGTAACCGTCCTCGTCCATGTAGCCGACGTCGCCGGTGCGGAAGAAGCCGTCTTCGGTGAAGCTTTCGGCCGTGGCTTCCGGCTTGTTCCAGTACCCCTTCATGACGTTGGCGCCCCGGATGCAGATCTCGCCCCGTTCGCCCATCGGCATGGTCCGGGACGGATCATCGACATCGATGAACTTGATCTCGATCCCGGCCATCGGGATACCGCAGGAACCTGGCTTGGCGACGCCGTCCACGGGGGTCGACACGCCCGCCGGGCTGGTTTCGGTCATGCCCCAGCCCTCGGCCAGCTTGCAGCCGGTCATCTCCTCGAACTTCTCGGCCACCTCGATCGGCAGCGGCGCTCCGCCGGATGCGCAGAAGCGCAGGGACGACAGGTCGACATCCTTGATGCCGGGGTAGTTGATGATGGCCGTGAACATGGTCGGCACGCCGGGGAACATCGTCGGCTTCTTGGTGCCCAGGTCCTTGATCACCGCTTCCAGTTCGAACCGTGGATGCAGGATGATCTCCGCCCCGAACCGCATGGCCAGCAGCATGTTGATCTGCAGGGCGTAGATGTGGAACAGCGGCAGCACGGCCAGGATCTTCTCCTTGCCTTCGATCAGCGTCGGCTTGTCGCCGGTATTGCCGACGACATACATGCTGGTCGCCGCCGTCAGGTTGGCATGGGTCAGCATCGCGCCCTTGGGCAGGCCCGTGGTGCCGCCGGTATATTGCAGCACGGCGATGGTTTCGGACGGGTCCTCGACCGCGAACGGCGTGTACTTGCCGTCATTGGCGATCAGCTTCTTGAACCGCACGTGGTGCATGTCGTTGGGGACCTTCGCGATCTCCTTTGACTTCACCAGCGGGAACAGCAGGTTCTTCGGGAACGGCAGCACGTCGGGCAGGCCACCGACAACGATCTTCTTCAGCCGGGTCTTGCCCAGCATTTCCGCCATCTGCGGGTAGAGCGCGGTCAGGTCCAGCGTGACCATGATATCGGTCTGGCTGTCTTCGATCTTGTGTTCCAGAACCTTGGAAGCGTCCAGCGGGGAATAGTTCACCACCGTGCCGCCGGCCTTCAGGATCGCGTAGAAGCAGACGATGTAATGCGGCGTGTTGGGCAGGAACAGGCCGACATGGACGCCGGGGCCGACGCCAAGCGCCTGGAAGCCCTTGGTGGCGCGGGATACCAGGTCATCCAGTTCCTTGTAGGTCAGGATCTTGCCCATGAAATCGGTTGCCGCCTGCGACGGCCATCGCGCCACCGCATCGTCCAGGATCTTGAATACAGGGTACGTGTCGATGGGGGCATGCCAGTCAACGCCAGCCGGATAGGACTTCAGCCAAGGATGTTCAGCCACGCAATTTCTCCCTGTTTTCTGGCACCGTCGTTCCGGTGCGCGCCGATGTTTTTGCCACCGGATATCTGTCCTCAGACATACCCCGCGTGCCAAATTGCCGCAACAAGCAATCCTGCGCCGCCAGACGAAAAAGGCCGCCAGACGACAATGTCTGGCGGCCCCTTGCAGTCCGGGTCGATCACGCGGTCGTCACCTGCCTCTCGGGGCAGGCAACAGCGCGACCTCAGCCCTTCAGGTTGGTGTTGGCGAAGTCCCAGTTGACCAGGTTGTCCCAGAACGACTGCACGAAATCCGGGCGACGGTTCTGGTAGTCCAGGTAGTAGGCGTGCTCCCAGACGTCGACGGTCAGGATCGGCTTCTGCCCGGCGGTCAGCGGGGTGCCGGCATTGGAGGTATTGACGATCTTCAGCTTGCCGCCGTCCTGCACCAGCCAGGTCCAGCCGGAACCGAAGTTGCCGACGGCCGACGCCTTGAAGGCAGCGACCAGTTCCTCGGTGGAACCGAAGTCGGCCTTGATCGCGTCGGCGATGTCGCCGGTCGCGGCACCACCACCGTTCGGGGCCATGGAATTCCAGAAGAAGGTGTGGTTCCAGATCTGCGCGACCTGGTTGAACAGGCCCTGGTTGCCGGCCTTGTGGGCCTCGGCAATCGCTTCCTCGACGCTGGCCTTGTCCAGGTCGGTGCCTGCCACCAGTTCGTTGGCCTTCGTCACATAGGCATTGTGATGCTTCTTGTGGTGAAAGCTGAACGTGTTGGCGGAGTAATGCGGCTCCAGGGCGTTGTCGGCGTAGGGCAGGGGGGGAAGTTCGAATGCCATGTCGGTTCTCTCCGTCTGTTCGGTTGGTCATCTGACCGCGACGCCAGGATGCGCCCCGGTCGGTGATTGCGTTGCATGCGGTCGCACCAGGCGATGGCGGACCGCACCATTCGTTCTTGTTACCGCACCAGATGGTGCAGTTTGGCCGTGAATAAAGGCGTCACGCCGCCTCAGGTCAAGACTTCAGGACCACCGGGAAGCGCCCGGGGGGCGATATGCGCCTTGTCGGCGACGGCAAGGGCGCTGTCAGGCAATGATGTCGGGACGAAGCAGGCTTTCCA
>CAJYBQ010000272.1 GCA_913064755.1 uncultured Alphaproteobacteria bacterium | reverse complement strand
AGCGTGCTGCTGCGGACCGCGCGGACGCGGGCCGCATCGACCCGCCCCCGGTCGCCGAGCCTCTCCGGGTGGGCGGGCAGCGCGTGGCGCAGGGTTGCGGAGGCGTGGGCCCTGGCTGCCCCGGGGGGATCGTGGGAACCTTCGGCAGGCCGGGCAGCGGGCGGCGCAAGGGCGGGCAGCGGCAGGCTCGGGTTGTGGGCGGAACAGCCATAGAGGCGGAAGGGCGGGTTGCCCAGGTCGACACGGGCCATTTCCCCCATCGCGGCGAAGATGCGTTGCTGCACCGGGTGGCGGCGGTCCTGGTAGCCATGCATGGGCTCGCCAAGGTGCAGTGCCGTTGTCAGCATGCCGGTGTGCTTGCCGGAACAGTTGTGTTGGCGGCGCACCGGTTCCGCGCCCGCCCGCACCAGGTCGTTCTGGTCACCGATGCGTCGCGGCCATTGCGGCCCGCAGGCCAGTGCATCCTCCGCCAGGCCCAGCCGGCCCAGCCAGGCCAGGACCGCGTCGGTGTGGAACGGCTCTCCCTCGTGCGATGAACACGACAGCGCCAGCTCAGCCGGGGACAGGCCATGCGCCCGTGCCGCGCCGCTTTCGACCAGTGGCAGGGCCTGGAATGCCTTGATGGCGGACCTTGGAAAGATCATGCGGTCCGGGTCACCGAAGACATGGGTTGCAATCCCGTCCGGGCCTGCGACGACCGCATGCACGCGATGCACGCTTTCCACCTCGCCACCGCGGGTGGTGACGATCTCGATCGGTCGTTCGGCGCTCATGCGGTCGTTCCTCGGGTCAGTCCGTTTCCTTGAAGTGCAGGCCGGCGATCAGCTTGTTCGCGACCTTGCCGTCGTCCGAGAATGGCAGGATCAGGCGCTCCATGCGATAGGCGACGTTGCGGACACTGCGGAAATCGCGTTCGGCGAGCACGGGGCGACCTTCCCGCGCGCAGGTCTCGTAGTCCGCCATCACCATTTCGGTATTGGATCCGAAATAGATCTCGTCCAGGTAACGGCCGGTATAGTCCTCGCCGTAGATGGTCGCCACATGGGTGCCCAGCACCCGGACGAGCAGTCGCCCGGTCGATTGATCGATGTCCAGCAGCAACAGGTCCGGCAACAATTGCTTCACTGTCGCTGGTTCGAAGGCTGCGCGGGGCGGCATCATGCCTTCCCCGCGCATCTCCAGCCAATAGCGATACAATTGCCGCAGTTTCCCGTCCTGGATCGGCAGGTGGTCCGCCGTCCCTTGAGCCATGATCCCTGTCCCGCGTGAGTTCGCAGTCTTGGTATCATGAACCACCCGGACTGTCGAACGCGGACCGGCTGAAAAAGCGGTATCGATAACCGGAATCCGGTACCGGAACCGCTGGTTCTTGTTCCCGGAGCCCTACCGGTTCAGGATCTACCGAATTTCAGTACATGATCCGGTACGGTCACCCCATCCAGCAAGCGGCCGTCGTCATAGGGCTCGCCAACCACGGTCCGCATCGGGATGACACCGGCCCAGATCGGCAGATCATAGTCCTCGTCATCGTCGACCGGGTTGCCGTCGCGCACCTTGGCGGAGGCCTCGCTGATCGGCAGGGACAGGACGGTCGTTGCCTTGATCTCCTGGTCGTTGTTGGGGCGCAGGGTCGCGACCCGGCCCGGCCACAGCCCCTCGATGAAGTTGTTCAGCAGGGTGTTCTTCTCCTCGGGGTCGTCCACCACCTCGGCCTTGCCCAGGATCATGACGGAGCGATAGTTGACCGAGTGGTGGAACCCGGAGCGCGCCAGGACATAGCCGTCGAGGCAGGAGACGGTCAGGCAGATATCGGCATTGCTGGATGCGCGCAACGCCTGGCTGGCGGCGGAACCGTGGAAATACACCCGGTCACCTTCGCGCCACTGGAACGTCGGCGTGACGAAGGGGTGGCCGTCGCGCAGGTACCCGATGTGGCAGAGCGGCTGGGCATCCAGGATCGCGTTGATGCCGTCGCGATCATAGACCGCGCGCTGGTTGGTGCGCTTGACGCGGGTGCGCTCGCTCGGGGCCTTGGTTTCACGTGCCATGGTTCAGGTTCTCCATCGTTTCTGTTTCGTGCGGACCATGATGCTGGATAGGCCCGAATTGGCATGGTAGAAAGTGCCAATTATCTACAATTGAAACAGTCCAGTTGATGCCAGCCCCGCTGCCCTCCGCCATGCTCACCGTCGCCGTGGACCGCGCCCTGCCGCGCCCGGCCTTCATGCAGATCTACGACCAGGTACGGGGCCTGATCCTGCGCGGGCGGCTGGGGGCAGGCAACCGGCTGCCGTCCAGCCGCGACCTGGCCTTCGAACTGGGGGTGTCGCGTACCACCGTGGTTGCGGCCTATGACCAGTTGCAGAGCGAGGGCTACCTGGAACAGCGTCGTGGCTCCGGCGCATTCGTGGCCGATATCGTGCCGGACCTGCTGACGGGAACGGCCTCCCCCGGTGCCGATCAGACCGGCACTCCCCTTCGGCCGGAAACCCCCGAGCGGCCAAGACCACTGACCCACATGGTGCCTGACCTGGATGCCATCACCCGGCGGGAATGGGGGCGGTTGCTGCAACGGGGGTTCCAGCACCTGGACCCGGTACACCTGGAGCGGGGAGACGTGTTCGGCCTGCCCGACCTGCGGCTGGCCATCGCGGCACATCTGAAGGCCTGGCGGGGACTGGATGTCGGGCCCGACAGGATTATCGTCACTGCCAGCTCGGCCGAATCGCTGCGCCTGGTGCTGGCGGCGCTGTTCCCCGATTCCGCGACCGTGGCGATGGAGGATCCGGGTTACCAGGACATGCGCGCGGTACTGACCGAAGCAGGCATGACCGCCGCCCATGTCGCGGTGGACGGGGACGGGCTGCGCGCCGACCTGCTGCCTGCCGACCGGTCTGTCCGGGGCGTGATCGTCACGCCGTCGCGGCAGTTTCCGCTGGGTGTGTCGATGACGCTGGCCCGTCGCCTGACCCTGCTGCAATGGGCCGGTGCGGGAGACCGCTTTGTCATCGAGGATGATTTCGACAGCGAGTACCGCTATCGCGGCAGCCCGCTGGAAGCCCTGGCCAACCTGGATGGCGATGGCCGGGTGGTCTACCTGGGCAGCTTCTCCAAGGTGCTGTTCCGGGCGCTGCGCATCAGCTACCTGGTGGTGCCCGCATCGACCGTCGCGCGCTTCAGGGAAACGCTGCGGCTGCGGTCGCCCACGGCATCCATCGTGCCGCAACCGGCGCTGGCGGCCTTCATCGACAGCGGCGGCTTCGCCACCCACCTGCGCCGGATGCGACGCCTCTACGGTCAGCGCTACCAGGCCCTGCGCAGCGCGATGGCACCCCTGTCCGACCTGCTGGTCCTGCAGGAGATCGACAGCGGCATGCACGCGGTGGCCTGGGCCACGCCTGCCCTGCTGGAACGGATGGATGATGTCACGGCGGCACGTCGTGCGGCGGATGCCGGGGTGACGGTGCGTGCCCTCAGCCCGTTCTACGTGGCCGCGCCACCGTCGCAGGGCCTGATACTGGGCTTTGCCGGTTTCAGCGACGCCGACATCGGCACCGCCGTCTCCCGCCTGGGGCAGGCCCTGCGTTCCCATTGAGGGCATTTCAAGCGACACCGGCTTGCGCTATGACTGGAATCCGCAACAGCGCTGTTGCAGCCTAACGTCTGATGGTCGGGGAGGGTCGTTCAAGATGGATCTGTCATTCAATGCCGAGGAAATCGCGTTCCGCGAAGAGGTCCGCGCCTTCCTGCGCGAAAAGGTGCCGAGCGACATTCGCGACCGCGCCCGCATCGGCTGGTCCTACCTGCCGAAGGACGATTACCTGCGCTGGCAGAAGATCCTGTTCGACCGGGGCTGGATCGCGCCGAACTGGCCCGTCGAATACGGCGGACCGGGCTGGAACACCGCGCAGAGGTTCATCTTCGACGAGGAATGTGCCCGCGCCGACTGCCCGCGCATCATCCCCTTCGGCGTCACCATGGTGGGGCCGGTCATCTATACCTTCGGCACGCCGGAGCAGAAGGAACGGTTCCTGCCCCGGATCCTGGCCACCGAGGACTGGTGGTGCCAGGGCTATTCCGAACGCGGGGCCGGTTCCGACCTGGCGCAGGTGGCGACCAAGGCGCGCCGCGACGGCGACCACTACGTGGTCAATGGCCACAAGATCTGGACCTCCGGTGCCCATCGCGCCAACTGGATGTTCACCCTGGTGCGCACCGATCCGGATGCCGCCAAGCCGCAGCAGGGCATTTCCTTCCTGCTGATCGACATGAAGACGCCGGGCGTGACGGTGAAGCCGATCATTTCGATGGATGGCTATCACTACCTGAACGAGGTCTTCCTGGACGAAGTCCGGGTGCCGGTCGATTGCCTGATCGGGGAAGAAGGCAAGGGCTGGACCTGTGCCAAGTTCCTGCTGGGCAACGAACGCACGGGCATTGCCGGTATCGGCCGCTCCAAGGGGCGGCTGGAACGGTTGAAGGAAATGGCCGGGGCCGAGGCCGATGGCGGTGGCCGCCTGATCGAGAACCCGTCCTTCCGGAAGAAGGTCGCGGAGATCGAGACCGAACTCTCCGCCCTGGAAGTCACCAACCTGCGCATGATGGCGGCGATGAGCGCCGGGCGGCCGCCGGGGGCCGAATCCTCGACCCTGAAAATTCGCGGCACCCAGATCGAGCAGGAATTGAACGAATTGCTGGTCGAAGCCATGGCCTATTACGCGCTGCCCTACGGGCCGGGCCAGGTGCGGCCTGACACCAATGAAGCGCCCATCGGCCCGGATTACAGCGTCGGCGTCATGAGCGAACGGCTGCTGCGGCGGGCCGCGTCGATCTATGGCGGGTCGAACGAAATCCATAAGAACATCATCGCCAAGGCCATTCTCGGGCTTTAGGGGCGGCCGCGCCTAGAGCTGACACAGCAGGAAATCACATATGGAAAACGACGACTTTCAGCCGCGCCGCAGCTTCATCTTCATGCCCGGCATCAGCCCGGAAATGTATCCCAAGGCGCTGGCGACCGGCGCCGATATCGTCTGCATCGACCTGGAAGACGCCATTGCGCCGGGGCACAAGGCGGATGCACGGGCGCGGACCATCAAGCTGTTCGAAACGCCGCTTTCCGACCCCGCGCTGGGCAGGGGTGTCGAAAGCATGGTGCGGATCAACTGCCTGCGGACGGTGGATGGCATGGCGGATGTTCAGGCGGTGGTCGCCAGCCCGTCGCCGCCGCCGGCGCTGATGCTGCCCAAGGTCACGTCAGCCGCGGAAGTGCGGTCGCTGGATGAGATGCTGAGCGAATACGGGCTGTCGACGCGGCTGCATATCATCATCGAAACCAAGGCCGGTCTTGAAGCCA
>CAJYBQ010000271.1 GCA_913064755.1 uncultured Alphaproteobacteria bacterium | reverse complement strand
TCAAGGCGAACAACGGGGTGTCGCGGGCGTGCAGCGCCTCCAGCAGATCGACGGAAGCCTGGATCGGCCCCTTCATGGTTTCCGGCCAGCGGAGCCAGAAGGCCTCGATCTCGGCGCGGTACCACGGGTGCTCCGCGGCCAGCGCGGCGACATTGTCGGGAAATGACTGGCCCGCATCATGGCGCACGTTCCATGCACCGTTGCAGACATGCGTCAGGAACCAGTCCATTTCATTGGGCCGGTTCCGGAAGACCTTTTCGTAGAGATAGCGCGGGCTCCAGTCGACCAGCACACCGCCAAGGTCGAACAGGACGGTATCCGGCCGGGGGGCCTTCAGGTCATCACGCATGACCGCGGCCCCGGGCCCTGGCAAGCAGGACCGGCAATCAGCCCTGGCGGGCCTTCATGCGCGGGTTGCGCTTGTTGATGACGTAGACCCCGCCCTTGCGGCGGATCAGGCGGTTGTTGCGGTCGCGCGAACGCAGCGACTTCAGCGAATTGACAACTTTCATCGTACTTCTCTCACTCTCTGTCTGCTGTCTCCCCCGCGAACCGGTCTCCGGTCGCAGGTTGAGGATTTGGGAGCCAGCCCTCGAAACCCGAGCCGCGGTTGATAAGGGCTGCACCGGGGCGTGTCAAGGACAGGTCTGGCATCGCTGATGCCCCCGTCCCCCTGTTCTCCGCCGCCGGGTGACAGGCGGAACCCGGGTCATGGCCGCCGGTCGGGGTGATCGCGATCAACCGGGGGGGTCGATCTGGTATTCCTGGTCGGCGGGGCCTTCCAGCCGCCGGCGCCGGGCGCCGCTCTCGAACAGCCGTTCCAGCCGGTTCCAGAGGCCCCCGCCGCCGTCGTCATCGGCCTCTTCCGGCGGCTTGCGGTCATTGCCGAAGCCGAGCAGCACCGGTTCCGGCGGCGCGGGCAGGGCGCGCACCGGCAGGCCGCGATGCGCGGCCAGCATGGCACTGCGCCAGATGCGTGCGGGCATTCCGGCACCGGAGACATTGCGGGTCGGGGTGTCATCGTCGTTGCCCACCCAGACCGCCGCCACCAGGTCGGCGGAATAGCCGACGAACCAGGCGTCCCGGTTGTCCTGGCTGGTACCCGTCTTGCCCCCGGCCGGACGGTCCAGCGCGGCACCGCGACCGCTGCCGGTGGTGATCACGGCTGCCAGCATCTGGTTCATTTCCCCGGCGACGCGGGCGCTCAGCACCGGCCCGCCGCCGCCACCGCGGCGCTGCCAGATGGCGTCGCCGTCGGCATCATCGATCCGGGTGATCAGGTGCGGCACCACGGCGCGGCCACCATTGGCCAGCGGCACGAAGGCCCCGGCCATGGCCAGCGGCGTGATCTCGGTCGTGCCCAGCACGATGGAGGGATTGTCGGGCAGGTCGGCGTTGATGCCCAGCCGATGCGCCATCTCGATGGCCCTGCCCCAGCCCACTTCCCGCGCCAGCCAGACCGTGCCGGCATTGACGGAACGCGCCAGCGCTTCCGTCAGCGTGATGCGACCGAGGTACCTGTTGCCGAAGTTGGCGGGCTTCCAGCCGTCGATCTCGATGGGTTCGTCGACCACGGTATCCGTCGGCGAGAATCCTGCCTCCAGCGCCGCGAGGTAGAGGAACGGCTTGAAGGCGGATCCGGGCTGACGCCGGGCCAGGATGGCGCGGTTGTACTGGCTCTCGCCGTAATCCCTGCCACCGACGAGGGCGCGTATCGCGCCTTCCGTGTCCAGGATGACCACCGCCCCCTGCCCCACGCGCAGTTTCTTCGCGTTGCGCCGCAGACTCTCCGACAGGGCCTGGGAAGCGGCATCCTGCATGGTGCGGTCGATGGTGGTACGGACCCTGATATCGCCCTCCGGCGTGCCAATCAGGTCCCCGACCTCGTCCCGGGCGCGGTCGGTGGCATAGCGGATGCCGGTGCCGCGCGGGCGGCCAACCGGGATGGCAGGCGCGGCCAGCACCGCCCTGGCCTGCGCCGGGTCGAGCAGCCCGGCATCGACCATGTTGTTGACCACCACCCGCATGCGTTTCGCGGCACCCTGCGGATTGCGCGTCGGATCATACCTGCTGGGGGCCTTCAGCAACCCCGCGATCAGCGCCGCCTCGCGCAGGGTCAGGTCGGTCGCGGACTTGGCGAAATAGCGCTCCGACGCGGCCTCGATGCCATAGGTCCCGGCCCCGAAGTAGACCCGGTTCAGGTACAGTTCCAGGATCTCGGCCTTGGAGAAGCGGCTTTCCAGTCCCAGCGCCAGCACCGCCTCCTGCGCCTTGCGCTTCAGGGTCTGCTGCGGCCCGAGATAGAGGTTCTTGGCCAGTTGCTGGGTCAGGGTACTGCCCCCCTGCACCACCCGGCCAGACGTCAGGTTGATGAAGGCGGCGCGCAGGATACCCAGCGGATCAATGCCGAAATGGTTGTAGAACCGTCGGTCCTCGGTGGCGATCACCGCGTCCAGCACGTGCTGCGGCAGACGCTCGATCGGGACGGCGCGACTGCCGGGGCCGCCATAGATCGCGATCTCCTTCCCCGCGTTGTCGAGGATGGTGACGGTCCCGCTGTTGACCGGCGTGCGCGGTTCGGGAAGGTCGTGCAGCAGGATCGCCAGCACCACGACCATCGCCGCCGCGCCCAGCAGGAGACCCCATTTCAGGATGCGGCGGATCATGTTCGGGCTGCCTGGCCTCTCCTTGGGTCAGAAACCTGCACGGGCGGCATCGCGCGCGGCGCCCACCCGCGCCGATCAGGTATCCAGATTGGCGACCGTGAGGGCGTTTTCGCGGATGAAGTCGCGGCGGGGTTCGACGACATCACCCATCAGGGTGGAGAAGACCTGGTCCGCTTCCTCCAGGTGATCGACCCGTACCTGCAACAGGGTCCGCGCGGCCGGGTCCAGCGTGGTTTCCCACAGCTGGTCCGGGTTCATCTCTCCCAGCCCCTTGTAGCGCTGCACCGACAGGCCGCGTCGACCCGCGTCCAGCACCCCTTCGAACAGGGTGGAAGGCCCGTGCACCGGGATTTCCTTGTCCTTGATCACCAGCCGGCCCGGCTTGTCGAACAACGACCTGAGGTCGCTGGCGATGCGGTCCATGTTGCGGGCCTCACCCGACCCGATCAGCCGGTCGTCGATCAGGTAGGCCTCGCGGACACCGCGCAACTCCCGCTCGAAGACGACCGAACCGTCACCTGCCCGGTTGCCGACCCAGCCCTGCTCGTAGTCCGGGAACAGGGCATCCAGGCGACTGGCCACGTCGGTCGCGCTCGCCGTTGCCTTCTCGGCATCCCCGAAGGTCTCCGGTGCCAGGGCCCCGGCAATCGCCATCTGTTCGACGATCCAGTCGGGGTACTTCTGGCCGACCGAATCCAGCAGGCGCCGCACGCGACGGGCCTCCAGCAGCAGTTCGTGCAGTTCGGCGCCGCCATGCTGCACCCCGGCATGATCGATGAAGATCGCGTCGGTCAGACCATTGTCCAGCAGGTAGTCCTCGTACTGCCGCTCGTCCTTGCGGTAGACGAAGGACCGGCCCTTGGAAATCTTGAACAGCGGCGGCTGGGCGATATAGAGGTATCCGCCCTCGATCAGTTCGGGCATCTGGCGGAAGAAGAACGTCAGCAGCAGGGTGCGGATATGCGCCCCGTCGACGTCGGCGTCCGTCATGATGATGACCTTGTGATAGCGCAGCTTGGCAATGTCGAAATCCTCGCGCCCGATCCCGGTCCCCAGCGCCGTGATCAGCGCCGTGATCTCGGTCGAACCGAGCATCTTGTCGAAGCGGGCACGCTCCACGTTCAGGATCTTGCCACGCAGCGGCAGCACGGCCTGGTTGCGGCGATGCCGCGCCTGCTTGGCGGAGCCGCCGGCGGAATCACCCTCCACCAGGTAGAGTTCGGATTCGGTCGGGTCCTTGGACTGGCAATCGGCCAGTTTGCCCGGCAGGCCGCCCAGGTCCAGGCCCGTCGGCTTGCGGATGGTTTCACGCGCCTTGCGGGCAGCCTCGCGGGCGGCGGCGGCCTGCACCACCTTCTGGATGATGATCTTCGCCTCTGCCGGGTTCTCCTCGAACCACTGGCCGAGGCCGTCACCGACCAGTTTCTCCACCGGCGGGCGGACTTCGCTCGACACCAGCTTTTCCTTGGTCTGGGACGAGAACTTGGGGTCCGGCACCTTCACCGAGAGCACGCAGGACAGGCCTTCGCGCGCGTCGTCCCCGATGATGGAGACCTTTTCCTTCTTGGCGATGCCGCTGTTGGCGGCATAGGCGTTCACGTGGCGCGTCATCGCGGCCCGGAAGCCGGCCAGGTGGGTGCCGCCGTCCTTCTGCGGGATGTTGTTGGTGAAGCACAGCACGTTCTCGTGGAAGCCGTCGTTCCACTGCAATGCCGCCTCGACGACAATGCCGTCCTTTTCCGCGCTGACCTTGATCGGCTGCCCGATCAGGGCGACCCGGTTGCGGTCGATGTACTTGACGAAGGCCTCGATACCGCCCTCGTAGTACAATTCGACCTTCTTCGTGTCGACGTGGCGCTGGTCCTCCAGCGTGATGCGCACACCGGAATTCAGGAACGCCAGTTCACGCAGGCGATGCTCCAGCACCGCGAATTCGAACTCGATGATCTTGAACGTCTGCGGGCTGGGCAGGAAGCGTACCGTGGTGCCGCTGCGCCCGGCGGCATCACCGCGCACGACCAGGTCGCCTTCCGGCTCCCCGTGATGGAACCGCAGGAAGTGTTCCTTGCCGTTGCGGCGGATGATCAGGTCAAGCTCGGTCGACAGCGCATTCACCACCGACACGCCCACGCCGTGCAGACCACCGGAAACCTTGTAGGAATTCTGGTCGAACTTACCGCCGGCATGCAGCTGGGTCATGATGACCTCGGCGGCGGACACGCCCTCTTCCGCATGAATATCGACCGGCACGCCACGGCCGTTGTCACGAACCGTCACCGAGCCATCGCCGTTCAGGATCACATCGACCCTGTCGCATTGTCCCGCCAACGCTTCGTCGATAGCGTTGTCGACCACCTCATACACCATGTGGTGCAGACCAGACCCATCATCGGTGTCGCCGATATACATGCCTGGCCGCTTGCGCCCGGCTTCAAGCCCGCGCACGGCGTCTGTCGTCGCGGTGTGCTTTGGCCATGCCGATTGTCTGTTCGGCCAGGAATTCCACTCAGAGGACTGGGTGCTGACCCGGTGGGATCTCCCGCGGCGAATCACGGTTGGCGGTGTGGTCAGTCAGACGGTTGATGCCAGAATTCGCGAACGGCTTGATTCTTTCCCGAAACTCACCGGCGTTCGGCTGGTCTGGGAAGGACGGGATGCAAACCGCTACAACATGAAGATTGTCCTGATTGCCACTTCCGGCATCAAGGACCGGGCCAGCCA
>CAJYBQ010000270.1 GCA_913064755.1 uncultured Alphaproteobacteria bacterium | reverse complement strand
CACGGGACGCGGGTCCCGGCGGACGTGCAATGTGCCCAGATTCCGCGAACGGATGGCGCTTAGTATGGGCTTTGCAGACCCGGCGGGCCGCGGCGTGGGGGACCAGCGCGTCAGTGTTGGGATCGGTGCCGCCCCGCGGACCGGCAACCCCGGTGACGGAAACGGTCACGTCGGCCCGGCCGTTGCGCAAGGCACCTTCGGCCATGGCAATGGCCACCTGTTCGGACACCGCGCCGTGTTCCCGGATCATCGCGGGGGGGATGCCCAGCATGTCCTGCTTGGCCTCGTTCGAATAGGTGACGAAGCCGCGATCCACCACGTCGGATGATCCCGCGACCTCGGTCAGCGTCCCGGCAATGAGCCCGCCGGTGCAGCTTTCCGCCGTCGCCATCGTCAGTCCGCGTTGGCGAAGGGCCTCCAGCAGTTCGGTTGCGTCCGCGACCAGTCGATCCGTCATCATGCAAATGCTCCTCGCGCGTATTGTAGCAGCAGCACGCACAGTCCCGCAAAGATGCCGGCGAAGATGTCGTCCACCATCACACCCAGCGCGCCCTTGAGACGCTTGTCGGCCCAGCCTACCGGGCCGGGTTTCCAGATGTCGAACAGCCTGAAGGTCACGAAGGCGACGGCGAAGCCGAGCGGGTCGAACCCGGCGAGCGGCAGCAGCGGTATCCATTGCCCCGCGACCTCGTCGATGACGATCTCCGATGGGTCATGCATGGTCTGGCGGCTGTGCATGTGCACCCGCGCGGCCCAGAGACCGATGACGAAGGTGGCGACGATGGCCACGGCCAGCGCAACCGTTCCGCCAAGCCAGATGATCAGCCAGCCGACGGGCAACGCGGCCAGTGAGCCCCAGGTGCCCGGTGCCGGACGGATGAAACCGGAATAGCCGAAAGTGGCCAGGAAGGTTGCGAGGCGATGTATCATCGGGACGTCAGCGTAGCCGGTTCGGCGGGCAGCGCAACGGTGGCAACGGCCTGCGCCGCGATGCCTTCGGCGCGGCCGGTGAAGCCCAGCCGTTCGGTGGTCGTGGCCTTGATGCTGACCCGGTCGAGATCGATTTCGAGAATATCGGCAACCCGCGTCCGCATGGCTTCGCGATGCGGTTTCACCTTGGGGGCCTCGCAGATGATCGTCAGGTCAATGGAGGTGATGCGACCGGACCGCAGCCGCACCAGTCCTGCTGCATAGCGCAGGAAGATGTCGGAGCCGACCCCGCGCCAGCGCTCATCGGTCGGCGGAAAGTGATCGCCGATGTCTCCTGCCGCGATTGCCCCCAGGATCGCATCCGTCAGTGCATGCAGGGCAACGTCGGCGTCGGAATGCCCGGCAAGGCCATGGCTGTGCGGTATGGCAAGACCGCAGAGCATCAGCGGTCGGCCGGTCACCAGCCGATGCACGTCGAAGCCGGAACCTGTTCGGGTCTCCATCATGCCTCCTGCCCTGAGCGCCAGCACGGCTTCGGCGCGTGCCAGGTCTTCCTGTACCGTGATCTTGAAATTGTCCTCGTCCCCCGGCACCGTCGTCACCGGGAGTCCGGCCGCGACCGCTATCGCGGCGTCGTCCGTCATCTCCTGCCCGGTGGCCCGGCGATGAGCGGCAAGGATTGCGTCGAGGTGGAAACCCTGTGGCGTCTGCGCACGCACCAGTCCGGTTCGGTCCTGCACGCCGCTGACCTGGTCGTTGTCGACCCGTCGCAGGCTGTCCACGACGGGCAGGGCGGGCAGGACAGCGGGATGGTCGTCCAGCGCCCTGCACACCCGCGAAACCAGTTCCGCGCTCACGAGCGCCCGCGCGCCGTCATGGATCAGGACGCGGTCGGTTCCGGTACCGGCAAGGGCAGCCAGCCCCAGTGCCACGGACTCCTGCCGCGTGTCCCCGCCGATGACCGGTGGCGGCAGGTCCAGCCCCAGGGTCGCGGCGCGGTACAGATTTTCCTGTCCGGCCCCGATCACGGTCTGGACATGATCGATCCCGGCATGGGAAACAAACGCCTCGATCGTCCGGCGCAGCAGGGGCTTGCCAAGCAGATCCAGGTACTGCTTCGGGGTGTCGGCTCCCAGCCTGGTTCCCCGTCCGGCAGCAACGATTAGGGCGGCGGTGCGCATGGTGTCCTGTCGTTCCGGTGTGGTGGGCTGGCGTGGCAGCGGGTTCATCGGGTCCGCCCAGCATAGCCCGGGCAGCTTCGGCTGGCTTACCCTGAAACCGGTTCTGCTCACAAGCGCAGCAAACACTTGCGTGGCGGCCAAAGGTGCAGCATATTTGCCCAGAACTTACGCACATTCAGTAATTGAGTGATTTATGAGCATATCTGTTGGGTCACACCAGATCAGTGACCCGGTTTTTCTGGCTCCCATGTCCGGTATCACCGATGCGCCCTTCCGGCGAATGGTGAAGCGGTTCGGGGTCGGTCTTGCGTTCGCCGAGATGGTGCCGGGGCGGCATGTGCTCAGCGGTCAGGACCGCGCGAGCAGAATGCTGCGCCATGACGGCAGTGGCATCCAGGCCGTGCAGATCGCCGGGCGTGACCCGCAGATCATGGCCGACGCGACCCGCTACCTGGTCGATCACGGGGCTGACATTGTCGATATCAACATGGGCTGTCCAGCCAAGCAGGTGACGGGTGGCTATGCCGGATCGGCACTGATGAGGGACCTGGACCAGGCGCGGGCGATCATTTCGGCGGTTGTGGGGGCGGCGACGGTACCCGTCACCCTGAAGATGCGGACCGGTTGGGATGACGACAGCCGCAACGCGCCGGAACTGGCACGCATCGCCGAGGGACTGGGCGTTCGGATGCTGACCGTGCACGGTCGGACCCGCTGCCAGTTCTACAAGGGCCGGGCCGACTGGTCCTTCATCGAACAGGTGAAGCGGGCCGTATCCGTGCCTGTCATCGCCAATGGCGACATCCAGACCGTCGCGGATGCCGCTACCTGCCTGCAGCAGTCCGGTGCGGACGGCCTGATGATCGGGCGCGGCGCGCAGGGGCGACCCTGGTTCCCGGCGCAGCTGATCGCGGCGGCCAGGGGGGAGGCGTTCCGCGTGCCGACGGTGCCGGAGATCGGGGCGCTGCTGCTGTCCCATTACCAGGACATGATCGACAGTGGAGACATCTTCCCGATGATGCGTATCGCGCGGAAACACCTTGGCTGGTACGCGGTGCACTTGGACGATCCGGCGGCCTTTCGGCAGGACGTCATGACGGCGGAAGAGCCGGAAGTCGTGCAGAACGCCATCCACGCCCATTTTCGCATCGGCGATTCCCGTGGCGAAGCGCGTGTCGCGGACCGGGCGAGGGCAGCCTGATGGTGGGAATCAAGGCAGCGGCGATTCTTGACGCCATCCCCGATCCGATACTGGTGGCGGGGAAGGGCGGCGTCATCCTGCGCGCCAATCCGGCGGCGGAGGAATTCTTCGGCATGGGACAGGCGGTTCTGAAACGGAACCGGCTGGAAGACATCGCGCCCTTCGGCAGTCCGATGCTGGCGCTGTTCAACCAGCTGGACGAGGGTTCCGGTGCGGTTTCGGAATACGGCGTTCTGCTGGGCGGGGCCCGCACGCCGGTCCGGACCGTGAACATCAAGCTTTCGCCCTTGCCCGATACCCCCGGCGCGGTGGTGATCCAGATCGAAGAACGCTCCATGGCGTCGAAGATGGATCGGTCGCTGACCCACCGCGGCGCTGCCCGCGCCGTGACCGGCATGGCCGCCGTGCTGGCGCACGAGGTGAAGAACCCGCTGTCGGGCATCCGCGGCGCCGCACAATTGCTCGAAACCAACGTATCGGAAGACGACCGGGACCTGACGCGCCTGATCGTGGACGAGGTGCAGCGCATCGTTGCCCTGGTCGACCGCATGGAGGCCTTCTCAAGCCCGACACCGCTGGAGCGGGAGGCTGTGAACATCCACGAGGTCCTCGAACGGGTGCGCCGCCTGGCGGAGAACGGCTTCGCTTCGCATGTGAAGATCGTCGAGAACTACGACCCGTCACTGCCCATGGTCCTGGGCAACCGTGACCAGTTGATCCAGGTCTTCCTGAACCTGGTGAAGAATGCAGCCGAGGCGGTGCCCCGGACCAAGGGCGAGATTCACCTGAACACCGCCTACCGGCATGGTGTGCGCCTGGCGCTGCCCGGCAGTACCGAGCGTATTCAGCTGCCCCTGGAGGTGACCGTCACCGACAATGGCGACGGCATTCCCGAAGACCTGCGTGCACACCTGTTCGATCCCTTCGTGTCCACCCGACCGGGCGGCACAGGCCTGGGCCTGGCGCTGGTTGCCAAGATCATCGGCGATCACGGTGGCATCGTCGAAGCCGACAACATGACCCGTGGCGCACGGTTCCGTGTCCATCTACCCGTCGTACAGCATGGAGCCAGCAAGCGATGACACCAGCGTCCATTCTCGTGGCGGATGATGACCGCGGCATCCGGACAGTCCTGAACCAGGCCCTGGGCCGGGCAGGTTACGACGTCCGCTCGACGGGAAACGCCTCCACCCTCTGGCGCTGGATATCCGACGGTGCCGGTGATCTGGTGATCACCGACGTGGTGATGCCGGATGAAAGCGGCCTCGACCTGCTGCCCCGCATCAAGAAGCTCCGTCCCGACCTGCCCGTCGTGGTGATGAGTGCCCGCAATACCCTGCTGCCGGCGGTGAAGGCGACGGAACGCGGTGCCTATGAATACCTGCCCAAGCCCTTTGACCTGAAGGAGCTTCTGGCCATCGTGGCCCGCGCGCTCAGCACCCCGGCCAAGCCGGGTGGCGAAACGGGGCCGGAGGGCGACGAGGCGATGCCGCTGATCGGGCGGTCGTCGGCGATGCAGGAAATCTACCGGGTCATGGCCCGGCTGATGACCACGGACCTGACCGTGATGATCACCGGCGAATCCGGTACCGGCAAGGAACTGGTGGCCCGCGCGCTGCATGAATACGGCAAGCGCCGCAACGGGCCTTTCGTGGCGATCAACATGGCCGCGATCCCCCGCGAACTGATCGAAAGCGAGCTGTTCGGGCACGAGAAGGGGTCCTTCACCGGTGCCCTGCAGAAAAGCAGCGGCCGTTTCGAACAGGCCGACGGCGGCACCCTGTTCCTGGACGAGATCGGCGACATGCCGCTGGAGGCACAGACCCGTCTGCTGCGCGTCCTGCAGCAGGGCGAATACACCACCGTTGGCGGCCGCACGTCGATTCGCACGGATGTCCGCATCGTCGCGGCGACCAACCGTGACCTGCGGGTGCAGATCGGGCAGGGCCGGTTCCGCGAAGACCTCTATTACCGCCTCAACGTGGTGCCGATCCGCCTGCCGGCGCTGCGTGAACGCTCCGAGGACATTCCCGACCTGATCCGCCACTTCCTCGCCCGCGCGATGGAGGAAGGCCTGCCGTC
>CAJYBQ010000269.1 GCA_913064755.1 uncultured Alphaproteobacteria bacterium | reverse complement strand
ATGCAGGCCCCAGTGGAAGATCGTTGCGGCCATGCACATCGACATCGACGCCTCGATGTCGGCCGGATCGACGCCAAGCGGCGGACTGAGGAAATGGTTCACCGGCACCAGAACGCCGAAGAACATCAGGCCGATGCCCATGCCCGCCGCGAACAGCATCGCGAAACAGCCGGTGTAGGAATATTCAGGCCGGGCATCGTCGCCGCCCAGTCGGATACGCCCCAGCGGCGACACGATCAGGAACAGGCAGAACAGCACGAAGATGTTTGCCGCCCCCATGAAGACCCAGTCGAAGGTGGATGTCAGCCAGGGACGGAGTTCACCGAAGAATTCGGCGGAGCCTTCCTTGAACATCAGCACCACGATGACGAAGCCGACGATCAGCACCGCGGAAACGAAGAAGACCGGGTTGTGAACGTCCAGCCCCAGAACCTGGACGTTGTGTTGTCCCGGCTTGTAGTCGGAATCGGATGATACTTCTGACATGGCTTCCCCCTGCCTTGTTTGCGCCAGCACGATTGGCCGGCCGGGCGCGGCGCGCACTATTCCGGACGCAGGGTCTTTCTGCCCTGTTTGACGGAATTGTGCCAGCAGGATGACATTGACGCTACGGAATGCCTGCCCTGTTTGCGACATTCCGTGACGTCGGGATCATCGCCCGGATCGCCGGATCAGGCCTGCGACGGCTGCCGGGCCGCCTGCTTCACCGCCTCGATCGCATCCGGGTTGAGCAGCGCGGACAGGTCCCCCGGTGGCTCGTCCAGGACCAGCGCGCGGATCACCCGCCGCATGATCTTCAGGGACCGGGTCTTCGGCAGATCGGCAACGAACAGGATGCGCGCGGGCTTGAAGGCCTTGCCCAGGCCGTCGGTCACCGCCGCCGACAGGCGCCCCGCCGTGGCAGCGTCAGTGGGCACCCCCTCCGCCGGGATCGCCGCGATCAGGACGGCCTCGCCCTTCACGGCATCGGGCAGGGCGACCGCCGCGGCCTCCGTCACCAGGCCGGTGGCCATCACCAGTCCCTCGATCTCGGCCGGCCCGGCACGCTTGCCCGCGACCTGGATCGTGTCGTCGGAACGCCCGTGAACGTACCAGAGGCCGTCCGCGTCGCGGCTGGCCCAGTCGCCGTGCCGCCACATGTCCGGGAACATCGACCAGTAGGTTTCGACGAACCGGTCCGGATCACGCCAGATTCCCCGGCTCAGGCCGATGGACACATCGCGCAGGACCAGCTCGCCCACCTGGCCGGGACCGACGCTGTTGCCGGAGGCATCCACGATGTCGGTGGCCATGCCCGGCAGGGGACCGGCAAACGAACAGGCGCGCTGCGGTGTCAGGACATTGCCCGCGATGAAGCCACCGCTGATCTCCGTGCCGCCACAGACGTTGATGATGGGACAACGGTTGCCGCCGACATGTTCGGCGAACCAGACCCAGGCCTCCTCCGTCCAGGGCTCGCCCGTCGAGGCCAGGATGCGGATCGACGACAGGTCATGGGCCGCGACATGCTCGGCGCCATGGCGCATCAGGCCGCGTATGGCGGTGGGCGCGATGCCGAAGAACGTGGCCCCGTGATGCGCGGCCAGGCGCCAGATACGCCCGACATCGGGCCAGTCGGGCACGCCCTCCGCGATGATGAAGGTCGCGCCGGTGGCGAAGGTTCCCGCCATGGAATAGGGCCCGGTGACCCAGCCGAAGTCCGCGAACCAGAAAAGCCGGTCCTCGGGCTTCAGGTCGAAGGAGACGGCGAAATCCAGCGCCCCCTTCACCGTGAAACCGCAGTGGGTCAGCACCGTGCCCTTCGGACGTCCCGTGGTGCCCGAGGTATAGGCAATGAACAATGCCTGGTCCGCATCCACCATCTCCATCGGGGTCGTGGCAGCGCCGGAGGTATCGAGGTCATGCCACCAGATATCGCGGGCGGTCTGCGGCGAGACCTCGTGCGCGACGGTCTTCAGCACCACCACGTGGCGCAGGGTCGGCACGCTGTCCGCCGCCGTGTCGATCACCGGCTTCATGGGAATGGCATTGCCCCGTCGGACCGCCTCGTCCGCGGTGATGACGGCCACGGCTTCCGCATCATTCAGCCGCTTCACGATGGCATCGGCACCGAAGCCGGAGAACAGCGGCGAGATGATCGCACCGATTCGCGCCACGGCCAGGATCGCGACCGGCGTTTCCGGCAGGACCGGCAGGTAGATGCCCACCGCATCGCCCGGCCTGATGCCCAGCGCCTTCAGACCCGCCGCCAGTTCCCGCACCTTCCCGTCCAGCTCGGCATAGGTCAGGACGCGCTCCGAGTCGTCCTCCCCATGCCAGACGATCGCGGGCTTCTGCCAGACCGGCGTGCCCGCATGACGGTCGAGGACATTGTCACAGAAATTCATCGTGCCCCCGACACACCACCGGGCATTGACCGGTCCGTCGGAGATGTCGCGAACCTGCGTGTAGGGCTGATCGAAGCGCACGCCCAGCGCCTTGATCGCGGCATCCCAGAACCAGTCCGGGTCCTCCATCGACCGGGCAAGAAGCTCTGAATGATCAGCGCAACCAAGTACTTTCGCGAATTTTGTCAGTTCGGCGTCATCGATGTATTCCGCCGTCGGCTCCCATGTGAAATCACTGGCCATTCTCCCCGTCCTCCCCCATTCAGACTGCGTTTCGGGAGTATGAACCGAAGGCTGCCATTCCCGCAATTTCCAGTTCCCGGATCCATCGGCGGACTCATAGATGTTTGACAAAGCTGCAATGTTCCGCCCGAATACAAGGTGCGTAATAAAAAAACAAAATCTGGGAGATCTAGGGAAATGAAGTCAGGATTGATGAAAGGTGTCGGTGCTATTGCTCTCGCTGCGGTGGCATCGCTCACGCTGGCCGCTGGCGATGCCGAGGCCAAGAAGGTCCGCTGGAAGATGCATTCGGCGTTCGGCAAGAACCTCGCCGTGATCGGCCCGGTGGGCTATCGCGTTGCTGATTGGGTCAATCGGGCGTCCGATGGCGATTTCGACATCAAGGTGTTCGAACCCGGCGCACTGGCCGGCGGCTATGCCTACTACGATCCCGTAAGCCAGGGCGCGTTCGAGGCCGGTTACGGCACCCCCGGTGCGAACCAGGGCAAGAACTCCGCCTTTGCCTTCATGTCGACATGGCCATTCGGTCCGGGCGCACTGGAATTCAATTCCTGGCTGATGTTCGGCGGTGGTGTCGAGATCGGTGAGGAACTCTACGCCCGCGACGGCATCAAGTACCATTACTGCGGCATGATCCCGCCGGAGACTTCTGGCTGGTTCCGCAAGGAAATCAAGAGCCTGGAAGAACTCAAGGGTCTGAAGATGCGCTTCTTCGGCATGGGCGCGAAGGTCATGCAGAAGTTCGGTGTGTCGACGCAGCAGCTTGCGGCCGGCGACATCTATCCGGCGCTGGAACTCGGTACCATCGACGCGACCGAATTCTCCATGCCCGCCATCGACCGTACGCTTGGCTTCTACCAGATCGCCAAGTTCAACTACTTCCCCGGCTGGCATCAGCAGTCCACCACCAACGAGATCCTGGTGAACATGGACAAGTGGAATGCCCTCGACGACCAGAAGAAGGCCATCTTCGAACTGGCCTGTGGTGCGAACATCGCCGTTGAAATGGGCGAAGGTGAGGCACTGCAGCCCGCGGCCATGCTGGCCAACGAAGCGGATGGCGTGAAGAACGTCTCCTGGTCGAACGAGGTCCTTGACCAGCTGCGTGACGCCTGGGTCGAGGTCCTGGCCGAAGAGCGTGCCGCCAACCCCGACGTCGAACGGCTGTACACGAGCTACAGCAAGTTCCACGAGAGCTACAAGGCCTGGGGCGAGCGTGGCTACCTGAAGTAAGATTATTGCGTGATGCCTGACCGGCCTTCGGCGATCTTCGTCCGAGGTGCCGGTCAGGCGGCTACGTGACGATCCGGCGACCGGCGCGCGCCCCGCGTCGGCCGTTTCTTCAGCGACGAATCTTCAGATAAAGAGGCGGCCTTTCATGTGCCCCCGGACGGGGCGCGTGGACCGGTACGCCCGAAAAAAACGGGGACGGGGCGTTTAGTATGCTCAATTTTGCAGATGCTGCTGACAAGCTCGCACGATCAGTGGGTCGGGCCGCCAGCTGGCTCATCGTGCCGCTGATCTTCATCATCATGTTTGATGTCATCACGCGAAATATCGACATCATTCGCGACTGGTCGGCGGATGTCACCATTGCGACCGGCTTTTCGATTTCCTTCATCCTGCAGGACATGCAGTGGCACATTCACGGTGTCATGCTGATGCTGGCCTTCGGCGTTGCCTATCTGACCAATGCCCATGTGCGCGTGGACATCTTCCGCGAAATGGCATCGCACCGTAAGCAGGCGAAGATCGAACTGTTCGGCCTTCTGTTCATGGCCATCCCCTTCCTGTGCCTGGCACTCTGGAAGTCCGTCGACATGGTGACCCTGTCCTATCATCAGGGCGAAGGTTCGGAATCGCTCGTCGGCATTCCATGGCGTTACGTCATCAAGTGCTGCCTGCCTGTCGGGTTTGTCCTGGTCATGGCCGCATGCATTGCCACGCTGATCAGGACCGTCGTCTTCCTCTACGGATCAGAGGAGAACAGCAAGCGGGCCGAGGAAAACCTCCAGTACTTCACCGACAAGACCGTGCTGCCGAAAGTATCTCTCGAGGATGACATCCTCACCAAGCCGATCGGGGAGCGCTGATCCATGGAATTCATCGAATGGTTGCTTGACGACCATCTCTACGACTACCTCGGCGCCTACATGTTCCTGGCGCTGGCCCTGACGCTGTTCACGGGCCTGCCCGTGGCCTTTGCGCTCGGCGGCATTTCCCTGCTCTTCGGATTGATCGGCATCTACCTGGAAATCATCGATTTCGCGGTGTTCTTCCAGGTCATCAACCGGGTATGGGGCGGTGACGGCGCATCGGGGGCGATCCAGAACCCGATCCTTGTCGCGATTCCCTGTTTCGTCTTCATGGGCACGATGCTGGAACGGTCCCAGGTCGCCGCCGACCTGCTGCATATCCTGCAGGTGATGCTGAAACGCATCCCGGGCGGTCTTGCCCTGTCGATCACGGCCATGGGAACGATCATGGCCGCCACGACGGGCATCATCGGCGCATCGGTGGTCATGATGACCCTGCTGGCCCTGCCGACGATGCTCAACCGGGGCTACGAACATGCACTGGCGACCGGCACGATCGCCGCGAGTGCCACGCTGGGGATCCTGATCCCGCCGTCGATCATGCTGGTGCTGATGGCAAACCTGCTGGCGGTTTCAGTGGGCAACCTGTTCATCGGTGCGGTGCTGCCGGGCCTGCTGCTCTCGGGTCTCTACTTCGCCTACATCGTGACGCGGGCGACGATCAATCCGAG
>CAJYBQ010000268.1 GCA_913064755.1 uncultured Alphaproteobacteria bacterium | reverse complement strand
GAATCGAAGGCGCACCAGAAAGACCAACGAGAATTCCTCTTTGTGCTAAATGGCCGAGAAGAGGGAGTATCCCATACCGTTGAGATCGAGCGCGAAGATAATCTTGATATTCTTTCTGCCTCATCGTTTGAACCCGAAATGGTGGATGTGCTGCAGAAACGCGTTATCGCGCGGCTTGAACGCTAGACTTAAGGCTCCTCTGAGACGCATCAGCAGTCTTGCAGTCGCATGGTTGCCTACCTACCATCTCCCCAGCAAAGTTCGTATGCGTGGACGCTGTTTCACGTGAAACACGGGGGGAAGATCCGATGGGGCTCAATACGACGATCACGACGCAATCCGGCGAGGCATTCGGTGGTTACCTGGCCATGCCGAAATCGGGCACAGGCCCCGGCGTGGTGGTGATCCAGGAGATCTTCGGCGTCAATGACGTCATGCGCGGCACCGCCGACTGGCTGGCGTCGGAAGGGTTCGTGGCGCTGTGTCCGGACCTGTTCTGGCGCATCGAGCCGGGCATCGAGCTGACCGACAAGACGGAGGCCGACTGGGCGCGGGCGTTTGATTGCTTCAAGGCCTTCGACGTGCCCAAGGGCATGGGCGACGTGCAGGCCACCATCGATGCGCTGCGCAAGGTCGACGGCTGCACCGGCAAGGTCGGCGCCACCGGTTACTGCCTGGGCGGGCTGCTGGCCTATCTGACCATGACCCGCACGGACGCGGACGCGGCATCGGGCTATTACGGTGTCGGCATCGCCGACATGCTGGACGAGGCGCAGAGCATCACGAAGCCGCTGATCCTGCACATCCCCACCGCCGATGGCTTCGTGCCGCCGGAGCAGCAGCAGGCGATGCATTCGGCGCTGGACGGCCATGCCCATGTGACCCTGCATGACTACGAGGGCCAGGATCACGCCTTCGCCCGCCAGGGTGGCGAGCATTACGACGCGGCATCCGCCCGGCTGGCCAATGACCGCACGCTGGAACTGTTCCGCGCCGCACTGGTCTGAACCGGGCGTCCCGGCCCGCGATGCACCGGCCCGGCACGGGTTTGCCGATCACCCGCGTGGCGCGTTTCCCCGTGGGTGGTCCGCCAGCCGGGGGTTTCGTGCCCGATTGACCGGGCGCGGGCCGGTGTCGAAGCTGAATGATCGAGCGACCTGAGGAGACACAAGATGGTCAAGGCAATCCGCGTCCACGAAGTGGGCGGCCCCGAGCAGATGAAGTTCGAGGATGTCGAGGTCGGTGATCCCGGCGCCGGGGAGATCCGCGTCCGCCACACCGTCATCGGCCTGAACTACATCGACGTCTATTTCCGCACCGGGCTGTATCCCGCCCCCAGCCTGCCGCTCGGCATCGGCATGGAGGCGGCGGGCATTGTCGAGGCCGTCGGCGAAGGCGTCGATTTCCTGAACGCCGGTGACCGCATCGCCTATGCCGCGCCGCCCACCGGGGCCTATGCGGAAGCCCGCGTGATGCCGGCGGAAAAGGTCGTGCGCGTGCCCGACGGGGTCAGCGACGAACAGGCCGCGGCCATGATGCTGAAGGGCATGACGGTGGAATACCTGGTGCACCGCACCTACGCCTGCCGCAGCGGGGAAACCGTGCTGTTCCATGCCGCCGCGGGCGGTGTCGGCCTGATCGCCGGGCAATGGCTGAAGGCCCTGGGCGTGCGGGCCATCGGCACCGCGGGCGGACCGGACAAATGCGAACTGGCGCGGGCGCATGGCTTCGCGGAGGTCATCGACTACAATGCGGAGGACTTCCAGGCCCGCCTGATGGACCTGACCGACGGCCAGGGCGTGCCGGTGGTCTATGATTCCGTCGGCGCGACGGTCTGGGAGAAGTCGCTGGATTGCCTGCAGCCGCGCGGGCTCTACTGCAACTTCGGCAATGCCTCCGGCCCCGTGCCGCCCTTCGCGCCCGGCATCCTGTCGGCCAAGGGCTCGCTCTACATGACCCGCCCGACCCTGATGACCTATACCGCCAGCCGCGCCGACCTGGAACTCTCGTCAGGGCGCCTGTTCGACATGGTGGGTTCGGGCAAGGTGAAGATCGAGATCAACCAGCGCTATGCCCTCGCCGACGCGCAGCAGGCGCATGTCGACCTGGAAGGCCGCAAGACCAGCGGCAGCACGGTGCTGCTGCCGTAACCGCCGACCGGGGGTCGATGCCAGAATGCCGGGAGGCTTTGGCAGGAACCGCTTCCGGGTACCGACGGTCTGAACCGGGTACCCGGAAGGTCCTGTCACGTGTCGATGGTGGCGCGAACCGGCGCCGTCACCGATCAGGTATTCATCGAATCGAAGAAGTCCGCGTTGTTCTTGCTGTCCTTCAGCTTCGACAGCAGGAACTCCATGGCGTCGGTCGTGCCCATCGGGGCCAGGATGCGGCGCAGGACCCACATCTTGGTCAGGTCCGACTTGCCAACCAGCAGCTCTTCCTTGCGCGTGCCGGACTTGGTGATGTCCATGGCCGGGAAGGTCCGCTTGTCGGCCAGCTTCCGGTCCAGGATCAGTTCCGAGTTGCCGGTGCCCTTGAACTCCTCGAAGATGACCTCGTCCATGCGGCTGCCGGTATCGATCAGGGCGGTGGCGACGATGGTCAGCGATCCGCCTTCCTCGATGTTCCGCGCCGCGCCGAAGAACCGCTTCGGACGCTGCAGCGCATTGGCGTCGACACCACCGGTCAGCACCTTGCCCGATGACGGCACCACGGTGTTGTAGGCACGGGCCAGGCGGGTGATGGAATCCAGCAGGATGACCACGTCGCGCTTGTGCTCGACCAGGCGCTTGGCCTTCTCGATCACCATCTCGGCGACCTGGACGTGGCGCTGCGCCGGCTCATCGAAGGTGGAGCTGACCACCTCCCCGTTCACCGACCGCTGCATGTCGGTCACTTCCTCCGGCCGCTCGTCGATCAGCAGCACGATCAGGTAGCATTCCGGGTGATTGGCGGAAATCGCGTGGGCGATGTTCTGCAGCAGCACGGTCTTGCCGGTACGCGGCGGTGCCACGATCAGGGCGCGCTGGCCCTTGCCGATCGGGCTGATCAGGTCGATGACGCGGGAACTGCGGTCCTTGTTGGTGGCGTCGTCGGTTTCCATGTGCAGCCGCTCGTCGGGGTAGAGCGGGGTCAGGTTGTCGAAGGCGACCTTGTGGCGACCGGCTTCCAGGTCCTCGAAGTTGATCAGCGACACCTTCATCAGCGCGAAGTAACGCTCGCCATCCTTCGGCGCGCGGATCTCGCCCTCCACCGTGTCGCCGGTGCGCAGCGAGAAACGGCGGATCTGCGTCGGGCTGACGTAGATGTCGTCGGAACCGGGCAGGTAGTTGGCTTCCGGGGAGCGCAGGAAACCGAAGCCGTCGGACAGGATCTCCAGCACGCCGACACCGGTGATTTCCTCGCCGTCCTCGGCTGAGGCCTTCAGGATCGCGAACAGCATGTCCTGCTTGCGCATCGTGGATGCGTTCTCGATCTCCAGTTCCTCGGCCATTTCGAGCAATTCGGAGGGGGTCTTGGCCTTCAGTACGCCTAGGTTCATGTCTGCCATCAATAGAAGTGGGTGTGGAATCGGATGAGATCGGGTCCGAGGACCCGGATCGGGACGTAATCGGGGACCGGGATCATCGGTTGTCCGAGATCGGAACCGGGATCGATGCCCGGCCGGGCCGTATCAGCGTGTCGGGATCGGAGCGCGGGATGTCAGCCTGTCCGGGAACGCCGGATGCGGCGGTCGGACGGCGTGAAACCCTGCTCCTGAAAGGAGGGCGTCGCGGCCAGCAGCCACGACAGCGCAATTCCTACACGCTTCCGCCGGGACTGCAAACCGAAAAAACCACGGGGCTTACCACCGGGGACAACCACCGGGCATCCGCCGGGCGGGCTTCAGCGCGACCAGACCGGATCCTTCACCGAGGATTCGATGAACGCCCGATGCGCCGCGACCTCCGCCTCCGGCACCGGGTGCACGCGCGGTGCCCGGGGCACGCGCCGCACCGCGCCGGAACTGTCGCGGGCGGCACCGGCCTCGAACGTCAGGCCTGCCTGGGTGGCGCTGGTCAGGTGAAAGTAGACATCGGCCAGCAGGCGGGAATCGATCAGCGCCCCGTGCAGGTTGCGCGACGAGGTATCGACGTTGAACCGCTTGCACAGCGCATCCAGGCTGGCGGGGGAGCCGGGAAACTTCTTGCGCGCGATGGCCAGGGTGTCGATGGCCCGGTCCATGGGCAGCGGCGCCCGCCCGGCGTTCTTCAGTTCCCAGTTGAGGAACTTCATGTCGAACGCGGCGTTGTGGATCACCAGCGGATCATCCCCGATGAATTCGAGGAACTGGTCGACGACGCCGGAAAACAGCGGCTTGCCCACCAGCATCTCGTCGGAGATGCCATGCACCTTGAAGGCGCCGTCGTCCATCATCCGCTCGGGGTTGATCAATTCGTGGAACGGCCGCCCGGTCGGCACCCGGTCGATCAGTTCCAGGCAGCCGATTTCCACGATGCGGTGACCGTCCTTCGGGTCCAGCCCGGTGGTCTCCGTATCCAGCACGATCTCACGCATCAGTTCCGCCCATCATCTTGTATCCCGAAGCGCCGACCATACCACATGCGCGGATCGCCTGTCAGTCCTTCGCCGCCAGCGATGCGCGCAGGGCATCGACCAGTTCCGCCACCTGCGCCTCGGTCTCCGCCAGGCTGACACTGGTGTCGATGACATGATCGGCGCGGGCGCGCTTCTCCGCATCCGGTGTCTGCCGGGCCAGGATGGCGCGGAACTTGTCGGCGGTCATGCCCGGCCGGGCCAGCACCCGTTCGCGCTGCTGATCCTCGCTGGCGCTGACCACCACGACCGCGTGCACCTTGCTCTCGCCGCCGGTCTCGAACAGCAGCGGCACGTCGACCACCACGATATCGGCCCCGGCCGCGGCGGCTTCCTCGCGGAAGGCGGCCCGATGCTCCCCCACCAGCGGATGCACGATCCGCTCCAGGTCCCGGATCGCCGCGTCGTCGCCCAGCACCAGCGCGCTCAGCCGGTCGCGGTCCACGGCACCATCGACCACGGCCTCGGGAAACCGCTCCCGCACCGCCTCCACCGCCCGGCCCCCGGCCGCGTAGATCTCGTGCACCGCCGCATCCGCATCCCAGACCGGCACCCCGTTGTCGCGAAACATCTTCGCGGTGGCGGACTTGCCCATCCCGATCGATCCGGTCAAAGCAACGACATAGGCCATCATTCCCTCCCCAGAACATGGTTTCGAAGGGCATCGGTCACGGCAACCGGAACCACGAAAAACGCACCGAAGGCCGGTACGGCCTGATGCAGCAACATGCCCAGTCCATCCACCGTGCGCAGGCCCCGTTGCCGGGCATCACGCAGCAGCGGTGTTTCCAGCGGCACATAGACGATGTC
>CAJYBQ010000267.1 GCA_913064755.1 uncultured Alphaproteobacteria bacterium | reverse complement strand
CGGGCTGGCGATCAAGGTCGCGCGCATCTTCAACACCTATGGTCCGCGCATGCATCCGAAGGACGGGCGCGTCGTGTCGAATTTCATCTGGCAGGCGCTGAACGGGACCCCGATCACCATCTACGGCGACGGCAGCCAGACGCGGTCGTTCTGTTACGTCGATGACCTGGTGGACGGGCTTGTCCGCCTGATGGAAAGCGACGACAGCGTCACGGGGCCGATCAATATCGGCAATCCGGGGGAGTTCTCCATCCTGGAACTGGCGCAGCAGGTCATTGCCCTGACCGATGCAGGGTCCAACCTGGTGCGGGAGCCGCTGCCTGCCGACGACCCGATGCAGCGCTGCCCCGATATCACCCGCGCGCGCAACCTGCTTGGCTGGGAACCGACGAAGCCGCTGGCCGAGGGGCTGGTGCCGACGATTGCCTATTTCCGGTCGTTGCTGGCCGAACACCGGGCCGCGGCAGGATAAGGCATTCCGCCGCGCGATGGCGTCACCGGCCCCTTCGCCGCCATGCTGCGGGAAAGGGCCGGTGCAGGTGCGCCGTGTCCGGGGACTTACTGGATGACGATGCGCGGACCCTTGCGGCCGCCGCCGCCCAGTTGCTCGTCGATCTTTTCGGAAACGGTATCGGCGATTCCCCGGTAGATCATCGAATATTCTCCGTCCGGGTCGGATGACACGATGGGTGTCCCGTCGTCGGAGGTCTCGCGGATCGACATGTGCAGCGGGATTTCACCGATGAAGTCGGTGCCGAGTTCGGCCGCGGTTTCCCGTGCGCCGCCATGGCCGAAGATTTCCGACCGCTCGCCGCAGTTCGGACAGAGGAAATAGCTCATGTTCTCGATGATGCCGAGCACGGGCACATCGACCTTGCGGAACATCGCCAGTCCCTTGCGGGCGTCGATCAGGGCAATGTCCTGCGGCGTCGATACCACGACTGCGCCGGTCAGCGGCACGCGCTGCGCCATGGTCAACTGTGCGTCACCGGTGCCCGGCGGCATGTCGACGATCAGCACGTCCAGTTCACCCCAGTTCACGTCGCGCAGCAATTGTTCCAGCGCGCTCATCACCATCGGGCCGCGCCAGATCATCGGCGTGTCGCCTTCGATCAGGAAGCCGATGGACATGCAGACAATGCCGTGATTGGTCATGGGATCGATGGTCTTGCCATCGGGCGAATGCGGCTTGCCGGACAGGCCCATCAGGCGCGGCACGGACGGGCCGTAGATGTCGGCATCCAGCAGCCCGACCTTCTTGCCCTGCTTCGACAGGGCGATGGCCAGGTTGACCGCCGTGGTCGACTTGCCGACACCGCCCTTCGCCGAAGCCACGGCCACGATCGACTTGACCCCGGGAACACCCTGCTTCTGCGGCGGTTTCGGGCCGCTGGCCTTCTGCGGCGGCGGGCTGGATGCCGCCCGGGCGTGGTGGGCGGTCAGCACGGCGGTTACCGAGGTCACGCCCGGCAGTCCCATCACCGCGGTTTCGCAGGCAACACGCAGCGGTTCCTTGGCCGCGCCCTTGGCCGGATCGACCTCCACGGCGAAGCCGACATTGCTGCCCTTCACCACCAGGCCGGTGATCATGCCCGCCGAAATCACGTCCTGACCGATGTCCGTATCGACCACCGTCGCAAGCGCCCGTCGCACATCCGCCTCGGAAATATCCGCCATCGTTGAAAAACTCCGCCATGTTACCGATATGCCAGCAACGAACACTGTTGCTCCGACTGGGTTTGCCCCAGCCGGGTCAACGTCATATAACGCGCTGTCAGTGCTCCTGAAAGGGGCGCGGACCGGCAGACAAATTTCTTCGATCATGTGACATGTGAAGCAAGGGACGGCAGATGCCCTGGAATAATGAAAGCGGCGGCGGTAGTGGCGGCGGTGGATGGCAAGGTGGCGGCGGTGGTAACCGCGGTCCCTGGGGCCAGGGTCCATCCGGCGGTGGTGGCCAAGGTGGCGGTGCCGGTGGCCCCGGCCCGAATATCGAGGACCTGATCAAGCAGGGTCAGGACAAGCTGAAACGCTTCAGCCCCGGCAATGGCGGCTTCGGTCGCATGGGTGTGATCGTTGTGCTGCTGATCATCCTGGTGATCTGGCTGGCCAGCGGTTTCTACCGTGTCGATACGTCCCAGCAGGGTGTGGTGCTGCGTTTCGGTGAATGGGTCGATACGACGGATCCGGGCCTGAACTATCATCTGCCTGCCCCGATCGAGACGGTCTTGCTGCCCGAAGTGACCCGGGTGCAGCAGCTCGACGTCGGTTTTCAGCGCCTCGGCACGGATCGCCGTCGCGACCTGAAGGACGAAAGCCTGATGCTGACGGGTGACGAGAACATCGTGGACATCGATTTCACGGTGATCTGGCGGATCGGCGATGCCGGCCAGTACCTGTTCAACATCGATTCACCCGAACAGACCCTGAAGGCCGTGGCCGAAAGCGTGATGCGTGAAGTCATCGGTCGCCGTCCCATCCAGGACGTGCTGACGGCCCAGAAGGTCGTGATCGAACAGACCGTGCAGCAGGACATCCAGCAGACGCTGGACGAATATGGTGCCGGCATGCTGATCAGCGAAGTGAAGCTGCAGACGGTTGATCCGCCCGCGGAGGTCATCGCCGCGTTCCGCGACGTGCAGGCGGCGAAGGCCGACCGGGCGCGGAAGGTGAACGAGGCGCAGGGCTTCGCGAATTCCATCATCCCGGAAGCCCGCGGTCAGTCGGCGAAGGTTCTCGAAGTGGCCCAGGCCTACAAGGAACAGAAGATCGCCGAGGCCGAGGGTGAGGCATCCCGCTATTCGGCCATCGTCAACGAGTGGCGGACGTCGAAGGAAGTGACCAGCCGCCGTCTCTACCTCGAGACGATGGAAGAGGTCATGCGCGGCATGAACAAGATCATTATCGAAGATGGTGAAGGCGGCCAGGGGGTTGTCCCCTATCTGCCGCTGAACGAGCTGCGCAACAAGAACCAGGAGGCAAACTGATGAACAAGGGTCTCATCGCAATTGCCGTCATTCTGGCGGGCCTCGGCATCGTTGTCTTCAGTTCGGTCTATACCGTGCATCAGACCCAGCAGGCGCTGGTCCTGCAGTTCGGTGCGCCGCAGCGGATCGACACGGAACCCGGCCTGCATTTCAAGATTCCGTTCGTGCAGGACGTCGTCGCGATCGAGAAGCGCATCCTGGCGCTGGACATCGAACCGGAAGAACTGATCACCAAGGATCAGAAGCGGATGGTCGTGGATGCGTTCAGCCGTTTCAAGATTACCGACCCGCTGAGGTTCTACCAGGCGGTGCGGACGACCGGTCAGGCCCGGACGCGGCTGCAGCCCATCCTGATCTCCACCATGCGTGGTGTGCTGGGTGCCGAGGACTTCCTGACCCTGCTTTCGGGGGAGCGCGGAACCCTGATGGCCAAGATCGCCGACGAGATGAACAAGAAGGCCGGCGACCTGGGTGTCGAGATCGTGGATGTGCGCATCAAGCGCGCGGATCTGCCGGAAGCCAACAAGAACGCCATCTTCAACCGGATGCAGACGGAACGTCAGCGTGAAGCCCGCGAGGAACGCGCGCTGGGTGATGAAGAGGCACGCCGGATAACGGCCCGCGCGGAACGTGACCGCACGGTGCTGCTGGCCGAGGCGGAAAAGCAGTCGGAGATCCTGCGCGGTGAAGGCGACGGCGCACGTGCCGCCATCTTCAACAGCGTGGCCAACCGCGATCCGGAGTTCTACTCCTTCTACCGCTCCCTGCAGGCCTATCGGGCTGCGCTGGGCAGTGGCGACACGACGATGGTGCTGAATCCGAAGTCCGATTTCTTCAAGTTCTTCGGTGACATAGGCACGGTGCAGGGGAATGGCGGTCGCTGATCCAGCGACGGGCCTGACTTGCCGGCGGAATGACACCCCGGTGCCCGTGAAACGGGCGCCGGGGCAGGTCCTTCCGCGAGAAGATGTCCCGGCGCCCGGTCAGAAGGCGCCCGGACATGGATGATCTGCTTGTCGGACTGGCCCTGGCGATCGTGATTGAGGGCGCGCTCTATGCACTCTTTCCCGACGCCATGCGCCGGTCCGTGGCACTCATTCTTGCTCAACCAGTCGAACGCATTCGGATGATCGGGCTCGGTGCCGCGGTGCTGGGCGTGGTCATCGTCTGGCTGGTGCGCGGCTGATGCGATGTCGCTCCGGTTGTTGACCCTGCGTCACTCGGATAGTACGCTAGCTTACCAATCGGGGAGGCAAGCATGCGACGCGACCGACAACTCGAACTGATCCAGCGGCTTCTGAAGTACCAGGAGCAGGGAACCACAGCCTACGCGCCCGATACCTACAGCAACGAACTTGCCGCCTATTCCGACCCGGCACGGTTTGCGCAGGAACGGGAAATCTTCTTTCGTCAGCGCCCCCTGCCGTTCGGCCTCAGCGGGCGGATTGCGGAGCCGGGTGATTTCGCCACCGACACGATCGACGGCAGTCCCCTGCTGGTGACCCGGGACCGCGACGGTGTCGTTCACGCGTTCCTGAATGTCTGTCGTCATCGCGGGGCACCCGTGGCCGAGGGCTGCGGCAAGGCAAAGATGTTTGCCTGTCCCTATCATGCCTGGATCTACAACCTGGATGGCAGCCTGAAGGGCATTCCCGATGCCCGCAGCTTCGACGGCCTCGACAAGGCGGAGCTTGGCCTGACAGAGGTCCCGTCGCTGGAGAAGGACGGCATGATCTGGGTCGGCCCCCTCGATATGAAGACGCCGATGCCGGATGATCCCATGGGTCCCCTGTCGGAGGAATTCGCCGAATGGAACCTGGGCAGCTACCATCACTTCGGCGGCTACCGGATGGTGCAGCCGATGAACTGGAAACTGGTCATCGATCCCTTCTGGGAGGGGTATTACATCGGGGTACTGCACAAGGAAACCATCGCACCCTACCTGGAGAGCAACCGGGGCACCTTCGATGCGTATGGCGATCATCACCGCATGGTGGTGCCGCGGAACACGTTCCGCGACCTGGCCAACCAGCCGGAAGACGAGCGTGACCTGATCACCCATGCCGCCGTGGTCTACGGTTTCTTCCCCACCAGCATCGCCGTCATCCAGGGGGCCGCGAACTTCGAACTCTGGCGGGTCTGGCCCGACCAGGGGCGTCCGGGGTGGTCGGTTGTCGACCTGGCCATCTACGTGCCGGAGGAACCGAAGACCGAAAAGGCCCGGAACTTCTGGCAGAAGAACCTCGACCTTGCCATCGCGACGGTGGAGGCGGAGGACTTCGTCCTCGGCCGGATCATCCAGCAGAATGCGGAGAACGTGCAGCAGGACCGCACCGTCTACGGCCGCAACGAACCGGCGATGACGCATTACCACACCCGCATCCGGTCACCTCTCGGCCTTGAAGCGACGGTCTGAGGTCTTCCATGCAGCATGATG
>CAJYBQ010000266.1 GCA_913064755.1 uncultured Alphaproteobacteria bacterium | reverse complement strand
AACTGGCGGCGACGGCGATGCTGGTGCATGGCCGTCTGCCCGCCGACGACCCGGTTGCCGCGCCCGAGGCGCATACGGTCAACCGGCTGATCGCGGCGGGCAAGATGCCCCATACCCGCCAGTCGCTGGAACAGCACCTGGTCGAGGCATTTCGCAGCTCGCGCAAGCTGGTGGACGGCAATATCCAGGCCGAGGCAAAGGCGGTTCACGAACTGACGGCGACGCTGAAACGCGAAGATGGTTCTTGGATCGGCGGCGCACGCATGAACGAGTCCGCCAGCAGCCGAGGTGCACGCTGGCTGCATCCGGAAGCTGTGGCCGAGTATCTGAGGGGGGCGGAGGAACCGGACGTCCGGGCCATGCGGCTGATCGAACTGGAGCCCTATATCCACGGCAGGGCCAACAAGCGGAAGCTGGCCGAGTTCCTGGTGCCGATCCTGACCTCGGCGCAGGCCGAGATGTTCTTCACGGAAGGTGATGCGCCCGTGCCGGAGCGCATGAAGCGCCTGGCAACGATTCAGAAGGCCGTGCTGGCCAGCGGTCTGCAGGACATGCATCAACGGCACGTGTCGGAGCGGCTGGATGAACAGTGCTGTCGCCTGGTGCAGAAGCGCAAGTTGTTCAAGCGCCTGCTTTCCGGCAACAACAGCGTCGCCGACAAGTGCATCGGGCTGCTGAAGATGGTGCTGGAGGGCTACTTCACGACCGGCAAGGCGGAGGACGATGCGCGAAACCTGGTCCGCAAGCTGTTGCTCAATCCCGATTTCCGGTCGTCGTTCTTTGCCGGGATTGCCGGCAAGCAGGAAAAGGTCGAACGCTTCGAGACCCTGACAGCCATGTTGGCGCGTGCCGACATCGAGATCGCGCCAAAGGTCTCCACCACGCCTGCTACTCGGGCCGAGCCTGCGTCGGCCCCTGCCGCCCCTTCCTGATCCGGATGGCCACATGGTGTCGGCCCGCATTCACACTCTTGCCTGCCGCCCACCTGTCGTGCACGTTTTCCCGGATCACCGCCTGAGCGGGAATCCACGTGCATCAACTGCCCGATTCAGGATGCTGAACATCTCGCTGCAGCCACCAGTCGCAAAAATCTGATCAAAAATAGGGCATGATGATATATGCATGTTTTTTGTGCATATGCCAATTCCATGTGCCTGCGGATCGGGCTTGCGTGTCTGTTGCGGAATCCGGAGCGGTGACGCAACTGACTGTAATTGTTGCATAAAAAACTAAATCGCTGAAATCTTGTGCACTGGCACGTCTCTTGGAAATGGAAACCGGTCAATACGGTCGTTTACAGGAGGTGGGTACGACAATGTTTGGATTTGGGAGGGTGAAAGCCCTGGCAGCAACAAGTGCGCTGGCCGTTGGTCTGATGGCCGGCGCGGCGCAGGCAGCGGATACGATCAAGGTCGGTATCCTGCATTCCCTGTCAGGCACGATGGCGATCAGCGAGACGACGCTGAAAGACGTCATGCTGATGCTGATCGATGATCAGAACAAGAAGGGCGGATTGCTCGGCAAGCAGCTCGAGGCCGTGGTTGTCGATCCGGCCTCCAACTGGCCGCTGTTCGCCGAGAAGGCGCGTGAACTGATCGAGGTCAACGGAACTTCGGTCGTCTTCGGTTGCTGGACCAGCGTGTCGCGCAAATCCGTGCTGCCGGTGTTCGAGGAACTGAACAGCATGCTGTTCTACCCCGTGCAGTACGAAGGCGAGGAAAGCAGCCGCAACGTGTTCTACACCGGCGCTGCCCCGAACCAGCAGGCGATCCCGGCAGTGGATTACCTGATGAAGACCGAAGGCGTGAAGCGCTGGGTGCTGGCCGGTACCGATTACGTGTACCCGCGTACCACCAACAAGATCCTGGAATCCTACCTGAAGGCCAAGGGCGTTCCGGCCGAGGACATCATGATCAACTACACGCCGTTCGGTCATGCCGACTGGCAGACCATCGTGGCCGACATCAAGACGTTCGGTTCCGCGGGCAAGAAGACCGCCGTTGTCTCCACCATCAACGGCGACGCCAATGTCCCGTTCTACAAGGAACTCGGCAACCAGGGCATCAAGGCCGAGGATATTCCGGTCGTGGCCTTCTCGGTTGGTGAGGAAGAACTTGCCGGCATCGACACCGGCCCGCTGGTCGGTCACCTGGCCGCCTGGAACTACTTCATGAGCATCGACACGCCCGAGAACGATGCGTTCATCGCGAAGTGGCATGCATTCATCGGCAACGAGGACCGTGTCACCAACGATCCGATGGAAGCGCATTACATCGGCTTCAAGATGTGGGTGCAGGCTGTCCAGCAGGCCGGCACCACCGATGTGGATGCGGTGCGCCAGGCCATGTACGGCCAGACGGTTCCGAACCTGACCGGCGGTACCGCGGTCATGAACACCAACCATCACCTGTCCAAGCCGGTCGTGATCGGCGAGATCCAGGACGATGGTCAGCTGCAGACGGTCTGGTCGACCGATGGTGTCGTCAAGGGCGACGCCTGGTCCGACTTCATTCCCGAGAGCGCCAAGCTGACGGCTGACTGGACCTACCCGTGGGTCTGTGGCGGTTGCGAGACGCCGAAGTACTGATTGGCGAAAGCCGATCCGGATGACGTGACGATGGACAGGGTGGTGGCAGTCGGTTTCTGCCGAAACGAAGGCCACCACCCCGACCTTCCCGCGAAGAACTGCAGACACGGATACCGATATTCGATCACCGCGCGGCGAACCCCCAGTTCAGCCCATCCAGTCCGCGCCCGTTCCTGATCACCATTCTGCCAACAAGCGAGACCGGCGCATGATTGCCCGCATCCTCGCCCTGATGATTGCAGTCTGCTGCGGCCTGCCGGCTCTTGCAGCGGACCCTGACGATCTCCCGGGGCTTATCGAACAGCTCAACACCCGCGACTACGCCGCGATGGAGCAGACGGTCGCCACCATTGCCGCCACCGGAGACCCGCGCGCGGTCCGGCCGCTGCAGGCGCTTTCCGACGGTGACCTCTATTACCGCAAGTCCGATGGCAAGGTCGTCATCGCCAGCAAGGCCGACAAGGGCCTGGACCTGCTTGACCCGCTGTCCGGCGAGGCGCTGGGCAACGTCGGCAAGCGCAAGGCGAAGCGCATCGGCATCAACAACAACATGCGCCGCGCCCTGCGCGGTGCCCTGGGCGGCCTGACCCTGCTGTCGCCGGACCGGGATGTCCGGGCAGCCGCGGCACAGGCGCTGTTCAAGAGCCCCGATCCCGTGGCGATCGAAGCCCTGGGGCTGGCCATCGCGGCGGAGAAGGATCCGGCGATCCGCACGGCGATGGAGGAGGCGCAGGCTGCTTCCATCCTGCTGTCGGACGCCGGCGATGACGTCAAGATCGCGGCCATCGTGTCCTTGAGCGAACGCGGTGGGCGCGATGCGCTGGGCCTGTTGAAGGCCTTGCCCGCGACTACCCCGGCACCGGTGCTGGCGGCGGCGGTGGAAGGCGTCGACGCCATCGAGGCGGAACTTGCCCTCTGGGCGACCGCGCAGAACATCTACTACGGCATCAGCCTCGGTTCCGTCCTCTTGATGGCGGCGATCGGCCTGGCGATCACGTTCGGTGTCATGGGGGTCATCAACATGGCCCATGGCGAGATGGTGATGCTGGGTGCCTACACGACCTACGTGGTGCAGGAAGTCATTCGCCAGAACGCGCCGGGCATGTTCGAATTCTCGCTGGCCATCGCGGTGCCCCTGGCGTTCCTGGTGTCCGGCAGCATCGGTGTGCTGATCGAGCGCACGGTGATCCGCTATCTCTATGGCCGGGCGCTGGAAACCCTGCTGGCCACCTGGGGTGTCAGCCTGATCATCCAGCAGCTTGTGCGGACCATCTTCGGCCCCACGAACAAGGAAGTCGGCAACCCTGATTTCATGTCCGGCGCGATGGAGATCGGGGCCATGACCCTGACCTACAACCGCATCTGGATCATTGTCTTCGCGCTGGTGGTGCTGGCCATGCTGATGCTGGTGCTGAAGCGCACGCCGCTGGGCCTGCAGATGCGCGCCGTCACCCAGAACCGTCGCATGGCGGGTGCCATGGGCATCCGCACGGACCGCGTGGACGCCCTGACGTTCGGTCTCGGTTCCGGCATCGCCGGCATGGCGGGAGTGGCCCTCAGCCAGATCGACAACGTCAGTCCCAACCTGGGCCAGTCCTACATCATCGACAGTTTCATGGTCGTCGTGTTCGGCGGCGTCGGGAACCTCTGGGGCACTCTGGTGGGGGCGTTCAGCCTCGGCATCGCCAACAAGTTCCTCGAACCCTACGCGGGGGCGGTGCTGGGCAAGATCCTGGTGCTCGTCGCGATCATCCTGTTCATCCAGAAACGTCCACGGGGCCTGTTCGCGCTGAAGGGCCGGGCGGTGGAGTCATGATCATGCAGGGCCTCATCTTCCGCGCCTTCGACCGGGGGGGCATGATCTTCCTGGGCATCCTGTTCGGGCTGATCCTGCTCCTTGCCCTGTCCAACCTGGTCCTGCCGGCCGATCATGCACTGCATGCACCGACCTACATGGTCAGCCTGGTCGGCAAGTACCTGACCTATGCACTGCTGGCGCTTTCGGTGGACCTGATCTGGGGTTTCTGCGGCATCCTCAGCCTGGGGCACGGAGCGTTCTTCGCCCTGGGTGGCTATGCCATGGGCATGTACCTGATGCGCCAGATCGGCGACCGGGGCGTCTACGGCAACCCGGAACTGCCCGACTTCATGGTCTTCCTGAACTACGCCGAACTGCCCTGGTACTGGTACGGCTTCGACATGTTCTGGTTTGCCGCGATCATGATCGTGTTCGTGCCCGGTCTGCTGGCCTTCATCTTCGGCTGGTTCGCCTTCCGCAGCCGGGTCACCGGCGTCTACCTGTCGATCATCACCCAGGCCATGACCTATGCCCTGATGCTGGCGTTCTTCCGCAACAACATGGGCTTCGGTGGCAACAACGGCCTGACGGATTTCAAGGACCTGCTGGGGTTCGACCTGCAGAACGATGGCACCCGCATCGGCTTGCTGGTCGCCTCGGCGGTGGCGCTGGCGCTCGGTTTCCTGATCTGCAAGGCAGTGACCCGGTCCAAGTACGGCAAGGTCATCGCGGCAATCCGCGACGCCGAATCCCGTACCCGCTTCCTGGGCTACCGGGTTGATCGCTACAAGCTGGCGGTCTTCACCCTGTCGGCCTGCATGGCCGGCGTGGCGGGGGCGCTGTACGTGCCGCAGGTCGGCATCATAAACCCCGGCGAATTCAGCCCGGCCAACGCGATCGCGATCGTCATCGGGGTCGCCGTGGGAGGCCGCGGCCTGCGGCTGGGCGCCGTGAGCGGGGCGAGCCTGGTGAATGGCGCCAAGACGTTGCTGACGGGCTGGTTCCCCGAGGTCTGGATCTTCGTGCTCGGCGCGATCTTCGTGATCGTGACGTTGTTCCTGCCCA
>CAJYBQ010000265.1 GCA_913064755.1 uncultured Alphaproteobacteria bacterium | reverse complement strand
TCCGGTCGATGTAGAGCGACGTTGCGTTGCCGTTCGGCATCCATCTCCGGAGCCTAGGAGCGCAACTGTGCCGTGTAGGAGTGGTGGGGCGGCGTGAACCTCTCGTTCTTCGACCCCCGCTCCACTATCTCTCCCTGCTTCATCACCACCACCTCGTCGGCGATGGAACGCACCGTCGCCAGGTCATGGGTGATGAACATGTAGGCCAGGTTGAGTTCCTTCTGCAGCCGGTCCAGCAGCTTCAGGATGCCCTCCGCCACCAGCTGGTCCAGCGCACTCGTCACCTCGTCACAGATGATGAACGTCGGATCGGCGGCCAGCGCCCGGGCAATGCCGATGCGCTGCTTCTGCCCGCCCGAAAGCTCCGGCGGATAGCGGTTGTAGTACTTGGACGGTTCCAGTTCGATCAGGTCGAGCAGTTCGTCCACCCGGGCCTTCAGCGCCGCCCCCTTCAGGCCACCGTAGAAGGCAGCGGGCCGACCGATGATCTCGCTGATCAGGACCTTCGGGTTCAGCGCGGTGTCCGCCATCTGGTAGATCATCTGCGCCTGGCGCAGCTGGTCCTTGCTGCGCTTGCGGTAATCGGCCGGAAGCTCCTCGCCGTTGAACAGGATCCTTCCCTTGGTGGGGGGAAGCAGCCCGGTGATGCAGCGCGCCGTTGTCGACTTGCCCGAACCGGACTCGCCCACCACCGCCACCGTCATGCCCGCGTAGATGTCGAAGGACACGTTCTTCAGCACCGGCACCGGTCCGTAGGATGCGTCGATGTCCTGCACCGATACCACCGGAACGGCATCGCCACCGGGACGGGACTTCTGGTCCCGCTTGAAGCTGCGCACCGCCCAGAGGGACTTCGTGTAGTCCTCCTGCGGTGACTCCAGCATGGAACGGGTATCGGATTCCTCCACCTCGTCCCCCTTCAGCAGCACCTTGATGGTGTCGGCCATCTGGGCGACCACGGCCAGGTCATGGGTGATGTAGATCGCGGCGGTGTTGAACTGGTCCACGATATCGCGGATCGCCAGCAGCACCTCGATCTGGGTCGTCACGTCCAGCGCCGTCGTCGGTTCATCGAAGATGATGAGGTCCGGACGACAGGCCATGGCCATGGCCGTCATCGCACGCTGCAACTGCCCGCCGGAAACCTGGTGCGGGTAGCGGAAGCCGATCTCGCGCGGGTTCGGCAGCCGGAGCTTCTCGTAGAGCTCCATCGCGTCTTCCTGGCTCTCCAGCCGCTTCTTGATGCGGTAGTGGACCGGGGTTTCGGTGTGCTGATCGATCAGCCGATGCGCCGGATTGAAGGACGCTGCGGCTGACTGGGCGACATAGGCGATGCGGGATCCACGCAACGCGCGCTTGTCCGATTCCGGTGTCGTGGTCAGCTCCATGCCGTCGAATTCGACGGAACCGGCGGAGATCCGGCAACCGTCACGGGCGTACCCCATGGCGGCCAGGCCGATCGTGGACTTGCCCGCACCGGACTCCCCGATCAGGCCCATGACCTCCCCCCTGTGCAGGGTGAGGTCGATGCCGTGAACGATCTCGACCCACTTCTCGTCCGAATAGCCTTCGATCCGGAGATCACGGATATTGAGCAGGACTTCCTTCTTCTTCTCTTCCATCTGCCATCACTCCTTCAGGCCGGAAGACCGGTAAAGCATCCAGTCAACGACAAAGTTCACCGAGACGGTCAGCAGCGCGATGGCTGCCGCCGGGATCAGCGGCGTGATCTCGCCGAACGAGATCAGGGTGGCGTTCTCCCGCACCATGGAACCCCAGTCCGCCGTCGGCGGCTGGATACCCAGGCCAAGGAACGACAGGCCGGCGATCAGCAGGAAGACGAAGCAGAACTCGAGACCGAACTCGGCCACCAGCGGTGCCATAGAATTCGGCAGGATCTCCCGACGGATCAGGTAGAAGATCCCCTCCCCCCGCAGGCGCGCCGCTTCGATGTAGTCCATGACCACGATGTTGCCCGCAACCGCGCGTGTCAGCCTGAACACCCTTGGCGAGTAGATCACGGCCACGATGCAGATCATGACGAACATGTTGGTGCCGAAGATGGACAGGATCAGCAGGGCAAAGATCAGCGACGGGATCGACATGATCACATCCGCGAACCGCCCCATGAACTGGTCGAACCAGCCACCGACCGTCGCCGCCATCAGGCCGGCAAAGGCCCCCATGACGAAGGCGGCAATAGTGGCGACAAGTGCCAGGCCGACCGTGTTCCGCGCGCCGTAGATCAAGCGGCTGAACAGGTCACGACCAAGCTGGTCGCCGCCCAGCAGCATGTTCTCGTCCGCCGGGGCAAACGCCTCGGTGATGATCTCCGCCTCGCCGAACGGGGCGATGATCGGGGCAAAGATACCGGCGATGGCATAGACGCCGATGACGAACAGCCCGAAGGTGGCCGTCAGCGGGGCGGTGCGGAACGCCTTTGCGATCTCCCGCGGCAGAACGATCACCAGGAACTCCCGGAAGGCATATGCGGTGCCCGCCGACAGGGCGATGGCACCCGCCGCAAGCGTGATGTTCCAGAGCCAGGACTCGCCGCCGACGATACCGACGACGAAGGACACCAGCGTCAGTGAAAACAGCAGCATGAACGGGCCGCGCTTGTTGCCGTATGCCGCGAGGCAGGACGCCCCGATCAGCAGGGCGTAATAGCCAATGACGAAGTAATTCATGTGCTGCCCCTCACTTCTTGTACCGGAGACGCGGATTGGTGAGGATCGCGCCCACGTCCGCCGCCAGGTTCAACAGGATGAAGGTTGCTGCAAAGATCAGGCAGCAGGCCTGCACCACGGGGAAATCACGCTTCGTCACCGCATCGACCAGCAACTGGCCGATACCCGGGTAGACGAACACGACCTCCACCAGCACCACGCCGGTAATCAGATAGGCCAGGTTCAGTGCGACCACGTTGATGATCGGCGCCCAGGCATTCGGCAGCGCATGCTTCACGATCACGCGCCAGGCCGGCATGCCCTTCACCCGCGCCATCTCGATATAGGGCGAGGCAAGCAGGCTGATGATGGCCGCCCGTGTCATCCGCATCATGTGCGCAACGACGACCAGCACCATGGTCAGCGCGGGCAGGAACGTGCGGTCCAGCAGTTCCAGGAACGTCATGTTCGAACTCAGCTTGGCGATTGCCGGGAACGCGCCGGTCTTGACCGACAGGTAGAGGATCAGGATGTAACCCAGGAAGAACTCCGGCGAGGAGATCGACGTCAGGGTCATGATGTTGGCCACGCGGTCGAAGATCGTGTTGCGCAGCAGGGCAACGAGAATGCCCAGCGCAATGGCGATCGGAACCGCGATCACCGCCGCGTAGGCAGCAAGAAACAACGTGTTCAGGAACCGCGGTGCAATGGCTTCAGCGACCGAGGTCTGGGACACGACGGACACGCCGAAGTCACCGACCACGGCACCGGCCAGCCATTCGAGATAGCGCACGGGGGCCGGATCGTTCAGTCCCATCTGCTCCCGCAAGGCAGCAAGGTTTTCCTCTGTGGCACCCTGCCCCAGCACTGCCTGGGCGATATCGCCCGGCAGCAGTTCGACCGCCCCGAAAATGATGATTGAAATCACGAGCAGCGTGATCAATCCCAATCCGAGGCGTTTGAGTACGATGCTTACGACATCGCCCATGATACGTCCCCCTCTGGATACGTCTGAAACTGTCCCTGTATCGCTGGCACGGCCAGCGCTTCATTCTTCTGCGCCGAATTGTTCGGCATTCTTTGTTCGTTGGTCGCCGATCATGCTGGATCAGGCGTTTCCCCGCCGTCAGTGTGGAACAGGCTTGGGACCCCTGTCCATCCCGCTGCGGCGTTTTCAGGCAACCGATGTCCTGAAAGCGACAGATTTCGCTTCCTGACCGCGCCCGGCGACGCGTTTTCCGTCCGGCATGGGCATGCTCGCCCGGCAGCAACGAAAACGGGCTTCCGGAGAACCCCGGAAGCCCGTTCCCTGATCACTCACACGACTGCGTGTCGTGTGCCGGTCGCAAGGGCGATCAGCCCTCGAACCACCAGCGGCTGACACCGCGTGCACCGTCGACCTGCCAGCTTGCCGCCAGCTTCGGACCGTGCATCACGTTCTTGCGGCGGGCATAGACGAAGTTGGTGAACATCGGAATGATGGTCCCGCCGTCGTCACGTGCCAGGATCTGCATCTCGCGATACATCTCGGCCCGCCTGGTCTGGTCCAGTTCGGCCTTCGCCAGCAGCAGCAGCTCGTTGAAGCGTGCATTCTGCCAACGGCTTTCGTTCCAGGCCGCGTCATCCTTGTAGGCAAGGCTGAGCATCACGTCCGGCGTCGGGCGCGCGCCCCACTGCACCATGCAGAATGGTTTTTTCAACCAGACATCGGAGTAATAGCCGTCGTTGGGTTCGCGTATGACATTGATATTGATGCCTGCGGCTTTCGCTTGTTCCGCGTACAACACGCACATGTCGACGGCACCTGAATAGACGCTGTCGGCGACAGACAGATCGATTTTCAAACCTTCCTTGCCAGCCTTTTTCAACAAAGATTTTGCCTGATCTGGATCGTAAGCGCGCTGTGGCAGATCGGGCCAGTACGGCATGTTTGGCGAGATATGAAAATCATTACCGGGAATGGCGGTACCAAAGGCAATTTTGTCGATGATCTCCTGGCGATTGATGGCCAGCTTGAGCGCATTACGCACGTTCACATCGTCAAACGGCGCGGTGTCGCAGAACATGGGCATGGTGATCGCAGCGCCACTGGGCACACTGTCGATTTCAATGTTGGGATTGCGCTTGAGCAAGCTGAGTGTTTTTAACTCGAGCTGAGTGATAGCGTCCACGTCGCCGGTGATCAACGCGGTCTGACGCGCGTTGGGATCATTGAGCACGCTGATTTCCACTTCGTCAAAGTAAGCGCCTTCGAGATGCCAGCCATCATGGCGAACGAGCTTGCTGCCGACACCGAATTCATTGTCGATGATCTTGTACGGGCCGGCGCCGTCACCGGAACGCCAATCAATGGTGCCGTCCGCGTTGGCGGGGCACATCGGCAAGTGATAGTCGGTCAGCAGCCAGGGCAGATCTGCATTGCCGCCGGTTAACTTGATAGTGATTGAATGGCTGTCGTTTTTGACGATTTCGGCGACATCTTTGAGCAGTGCTTTGGCAGCCGAGGTTGTCTTTTCGCCGCGATGGTGATTCAGCGAGGCGATCGCATCATCGGCGGTGAAAGGTTTGCCGCTGTGAAAAGAGGCGCCTTTTTGCAGTTGGAAGGTCCATTCGGAAGCGTCGTCGGATGCGCTCCAGGACTCCGCCATGTCGCCACCCCGACCCTTGCTTGAGGTGCTTTGAGTCCGGTAACTGCGATACGTGTGCGCCCGCTGAATCATCGAGCAGGGGGCGGAGGTGCCCGGGGCGGGCGTAACCGGGGTGTTGCTAGCAGGCGATCCGAGTGGCGAGGGGCGG
>CAJYBQ010000264.1 GCA_913064755.1 uncultured Alphaproteobacteria bacterium | reverse complement strand
GCCCGTTCCCGCGCCGGTAAGCACGAGCACGGCACCGTCCAGCTTCTCCACGGCCTGCCGTTGCGGCGCATTCAGGCTGTCGAGATAGGGGAAGTTCATTGGCGGTGCGGCGCGCGGCGGTTCCTCCGCGCCCGCGAGATCGAACGGGTCGTCCATGTGGTCATCCATGGGGAGAACATATAGAGCATATCCGCCGCCAACGGAATCCGTCGAAGGGGTGTTTCTTGGGCCCGGCGCGGTACAGGTCCATGCCGCGCAGGGCGGGGTGCCGGCATCGCCCCCACCAGGTGAACTGGCGGGCTATTCCGCGTCCGGTTCCTCCCGCACACCGATCAGCAGGTACAGCCCCACGGCGATGAAGATCAGGATCATCGAAACGCCGACCCTGTCGCCGCCGATGCCGGTTGCCCGGGCAATGACGAAGGGGGCGAGGAAGGCGGTTGCCTTTCCCGACAGGGCAAAGAGACCGTAGTACTTGCCCAGTTGCCCGACCGGGGCGATGCGCGCCACCATCGACCGGCTGGCCGCCTGTGCCGGGCCGGCAACCAGCCCGAGCAGGACCGTGATGCCCAGCATCACCTTCTCCGCCTCCGATGCGAACAGCCCGTCACCGGGCACCGGGAAGCCCATGGGAATGAAGAAGAACACGTGACCGTCGCCGATGGAGATGATGGCAGCCGCCGTGGCGAACAGGCCGCCGACGGAGATGTAGAGCGTGCGCTTCGATCCGATCCTGTCATCCAGCCAGCCACCGAGGAAGGAACCCGGCACGCCGAAGACCAGTGTCAGGATGCCGAACAGTCCGAGTTCCAGCAGTTCCCAGCCGAACTGGCTGGCCACGTAGACGCCACCAAAGATGAAGATGGCGTTCAGCCCGTCGTAATAGATCATCCGCGCGATCAGGAAGCGGAACATGTTCGGCCGTTTCCGACGGATGGTGACGATGGTTTCGCGCAACTCGCGCAGCCCGGTACGGATGGCCAGCAGGCGGTCCTCGACCAGTTTCGGCTGGTCCGGCGTCCAGAGCAGGAACGGCAGCATGAAGACCAGGAACCACAGGCCGGAGAACGGTCCGGACAGCCGTTCGGCGACATGTCCTTCCGTATCGAACCCCGGTCCCGGAATGCCGGGCAGCTGACCGGTCATCCACAGCATGATCGGCAGCGCCAGCAGGGCACCGAGGTAGCCCATGGCCCAGCCGTAGCCGGACAGCTTGCCGACCTTGCCGCCCACGGCGAGGTCCGGCAGCATGGCGTTGCTGAAGACGACGGAGAATTCCGCGCCGATCACGCCGATGACCACCAGCGCGATGATCAGGGCGATGCGCCCGTCGCTGGCGTCCGGCACCGCGAACCACAGCCCGAAGCAGGCGGCGATGCAGAGCAGGCTGAAGCCGATGACCCAGGGCTTGCGCGGCCCCGTGGCATCCGCCAGCGACCCGAGGATCGGGGCGGAAAAGGCCATGATCAGGCCGGCTATGGTCTGGGTGTCGCCCCAGAGTTCCTGCCCGCCGCCGCCCGGCCCGACGACCGTGCCGACGAAATAGGGACCGAAGATGAAGGTGATGATGATGGTGAAGAACGGCTGCGCCGCCCAGTCATACATGGCCCAGCCAAAGCGTCCCCGTGCCCCTGCCTGCATTGTCCGGTCCTCTCCCCTGCTGTCCCGCCTTGACTGGCAGGGTTCCGATCGCAGCCTACAGCACTTCCCCCGGGTAAGGAATCGCCGGGGCGACGGGGGCCTGAAACGGTCGCGTGGTGCGCTGGTGCCATGCTGCCCAATCTCTGGCCAGCGCCGGTTCTGGCGGTTCCGTCATGCCCCGTGCCATCCTAGGCTTCGGGACAGCGGACGATGACATGGCAGGCAGGGGGGCTGAAACGATGGCAGTGACGGGAGACGACCAGGCGAATCAGGGCAGGAACACGGGCGTCGAGCGGCTGATGCTCGGCTTTTCCAACCTGCGTGAAACCCGGGAGCAGCGGCCCATGGTGCTGACCGGCGGCGACGGCGTCTTCGTGATCGACGAGGACGGCCGCAGGTTCCTGGACGCCAGCGCCTCCTTCTATTGCGCGGCGCTGGGGTACAGCAACGAACGCCTGGTCGCGGCGGCCCACAAGCAGATGCAGGCCATGCCGTTCTATGTCTCGGCGCAGCAGCGCACGGTCCCGGCGGTGATCGAACTGGCGGAGCGGATGGCAGCCATGTCGCCGGTGAAGGATGCGCATGTGGCCTTTGGCGCAACGGGATCGGAAGCCAATGAGTTCGCGCTGAAATTCATGCGCTATCGCAACATGTGACGCGGCCAGCCGAGGCGTCGGAAGATGATCAGCCGCCTGGGCAGCTATCACGGCGGCACCCTGATGACGGCGGGACTTGGCGGGTCGAAGACATTGCATGACTCCTTTGCCCTGCCGATGGAGGATCACCTGCTGGTCAGCCAGCCGGATTTCTTCAACAACGGCCTGCCGGGGGAGACCGAGGCCGCGTTCTGCGACCGGCTGATCGCCGAACTGGAACAGGTCATCCTCGACGCCGGGCCGGAGGAAGTCGGGGCCTTCATCGCAGAGCCGCTGAGTTTCTCGGCCGGGCTGGTGATCCCGCCGCAGGATTATTTCGCGCGGGTACAGGCGGTGCTGAAACAGCACGACATCCTGTTCATCGATGACGAGGTGATCACGGGCTATGGCCGCACGGGACGGATGTTCGGGGCGGAGACGCTGGGGTTTCAGCCGGACATCCTGTGCAGCGCCAAGGCCATGAGCGGCGCCTACTTCCCGATCTCCGCGACCATCATCGACGGCGACATCTACCGCGACATGGAAGATCACAGCGACATGCAGGGCATGTTTGCCCATGCGGGCACCTTTGCCGGGCATCCGGTCGGGGCCGCCGTCGCGGTCGAGATGCTGAACATCGTGGAGGAGACGGATCTGCCGGGGCAGGTCGCGGCCAAGGCACCCTATTTCGCCCGCCGGGCCAATGCCCTGTCCGGTCATCCGCTGGTGGCCGACGTGCGCACCATCGGCCTGGCCGGGGCGATCCAGTTGAAGTCCGAAGGTGCGGGCGCGATGGCCGCCGGGGCGCTTGCGGGCGCGGCGAAGCTGCTCGCCACGGTGGCGCAGGACCACGGGTTGATCATCCGGGTCACCGGTCCGACCGCGATGCTCGCCCCGCCGCTGATCATCTCCGAAGCCGAGATCGACCAGATGTTCGATACCTTCAAGGTCGCGCTGGACGCGGTCGCCGAACAGGTGAACGCGCCGGGCTGATCCCGCCGGCACGGTTCCCGCTGTCGCCGGGTCAGATCGCCTCGATACGAGCAATCAGCGCATCGTCGACGGTGACGCCACCGGCTTCGTGGCGGCGGCGGTTCTCCAGGCGACGCTGTCCGGGCAGGCGCGCGCCGGGCTGATCGGTGATCGCCGCTGCCAGTGCGGCCATGCGCGGACCGAAGCCGTCGCCGGAGAAGGCGGCGGGATCGAGCGCGATGAAGAACTGCCCCGTGCGCGGTGGGCCACCCGCCGTGCCCGCGAAGGGGCTGGCGTCCTTGCCCAGCGTGGCACCGGCCAGCACGGCGGCGAAGAGTTCGACCATCAACCCGGTGCCGAAGCCCTTGTAGCCGCCTGCCGGGGCCATGGTGCCTTTCAGCGCTGCGTCCGGGTCGGTCGTCGGGTTGCCGTCGCTGTCGTAGGCCCAGCCTTCCGGGATCGGCTTGCCCTCCCGCGCGTGCAGGGTGATCTCGCTCTTGGCGACGACGCTGGCAGACTGGTCCAGCACGAAGACGGCCCCGCCCGCGCCGTCCGGGGCGGCGAGTGCGAAGGGATTGGTGCCGATGACCTTCCGCGCGCCACCGACCGGTGCGATGGACGCCGGGGCATTGGTGAATCCCAGTCCGACCAGCCCGTTGCGGGCCAGTTTCTCGACGTGGTATCCAAGAACCCCGCAGTTGTAGGAGTTATTCACCGAAACAGCGGCCATGCCGGTTTCGCGTGCCCGTGGTATCAGATCGTCGAAACCCGCGTCGATGGCGGGGTGTGCAAAGCCATCCCGGGCATCGACCGAAATCGACGCGGTGCCTGGATACCCGACATCTGGAATGGCATTGCCATCGACCTTGCCGCATCGGACATGATCGCAATAGATCGGGACATAGACCAGGCCGTGGCTGCGAATACCCTCCATCTCCGCCGCCGCGACAGCGCGGGCCAGCGACGCGGCGGATGGTCCGCGGGTTCCAGCCCGTTCCAGCGCCGCCTGGGCCAGATCGGCAATCTGTCGTGCGTCGAGTGTCGCCATCATCGTCTCCTGTCAGTCAGCTTCCGTCCGTCTGCTGTCCGGGACCGGCCAGCAGTCCTAGTCGCGATCCACCAGGCCTGCCCCGGCACCGGCCTGTCGCGAGGCATCGGTCGAGGGGACGAGGGATTGGCGAAAGAAATCATGCACCACCGACCAGGCATCCGCTGCCACGGTCACGACCTTTGGCGGCGCTACCGCGTCCGCCCCCGGCATGGCCCGGAGTGCCGCGTCGACCCGCAGGTCGCCCGGTGGCTGATCCATCATCCGGTGGACCGACGCCGCCCCTGCGAGTCCAGTGCGCTGCGCGACGGTCGCCGTGACCCATCCCGGTGCATCGACATCCTGGACGGTCAATCGCGGCCCAGGCTCCGCCGAAAGCACTTCCCACCAGTCGGCGGCAGACGGTCCGGCGACCAGCGCGGAAAGCCGTGACCCAGAAGCCGCCTGCAGGACGGGCGCGCCGTCCGCCGGGAACAGCAGCGGCGTCGCGCTGCTGCGTCCCTGCTGCAGGTCTGTCAGCATGCGGGCGAGTGCCGGGGCGGGGTCGACATGGCAGCGGGTCAGCCAGGCGGCAGTGCTCGCGGCGTCCTCCGCCAGTCCCCAGGGCAGCCCGGCCCCAAAGACGGCGCGGCAGGTGTGGAAATGCAGTTCCCCGAACGAGAGGTGCAACGCGGTCATGACTCACGCCCCGTCGGCCGGTCGAACCGCGAAGGCCCAGCCGTCCGGGTCCGACCCGGCAAGCTCATCGGGTTGAGGCGCGCCCTGGAACAGCGTGATCCGGGTCCAGAGATCGGATTTCGGATCGAACTTCGATGCGCCGAAGAAGGCCAGCTTGAACCGGAGCACATCGATGGGGCGCACGCCCTCGGCGACCAGGTTGTCGCGCACCTCGGCATAGCCAGGCCGTCGATGGACTGCACGCGCCGAACCGTGTGGCGGTGTTGCGGATGGGTCATCAGGAAGGCGGCGGTGATGGCCCGTGTTCGCGGTCGAGCTTTGCACAGGGATCCGGGTCCTGTCCTGCCGGCGCCAGCGCCCTCCGCGTCCAAGTCGTGTCGCCGGTCGCGGCGGCCGCGGGCCCGGGCCAGTGCACTCACCAGCCTCCCCGCCGGCTCCGCCGCCCGGTGCTACAGCCGCGCCGCCACACTCTACTCCCGCTCATACCGGCCCGACGCCATGA
>CAJYBQ010000263.1 GCA_913064755.1 uncultured Alphaproteobacteria bacterium | reverse complement strand
CGCCGACGCCGGCGCGTCGCGCCCCCGCCGGTCCCCGTGCCCCGGGCCGTGGGGGGGACGGGCGTGCGGCCGGTTGCGCCCAGCCGGACCGTGGCCGGCCGTGTCGTCCGGCGTCACGCAGCGCACCGTTGCGGTACCGGACACGGCCCGCGCCTGGCGGATGGTGGCAGCCAGGCTGGCGCGATAGAACCGCAGCGCCTGCGCCGGACCGAGATCACGCGCCAGCCGCGTCTTCACCCGGCCAAGGCGTGGGGCCTTGCAGAAAATCAGGATGACGGGCCGCTTCATCCGTAAAGCCGTGCGAGGACGCGCGGCGACACGCCGGCGAAATAGAGCAACAGCAGCAGCTGGTTGCGCAACGGGCGACGCAGCCAGCCATCCCGCTCGTAACGCGCCGAAGAGGTCATGGCACCGACATCGAGCAGCACCAGCCGCTTGCGCCCGATCTTCCGGACAAGCGCCACATCCTCCATCAGCGGCTGATCCGGCACACCGCCCAGCCCGGCCAGCATGTCCCGGTGGATCAGCAATCCCTGGTCGCCCCAAGGCAGGCCAAGGCGACGAGCGCGCCAGGCAACCAGGCGCTCCACCCGGCGAGCCGACGGATGGGGACTGTCGAGCCGCAACCGGAACGCCGCGGCCCGTTGCCGGTTTGCCGGGTCCGCCATGAAACCGGTCACCACGCCGCGCCAGCCGGGATCGAGCCGGGTATCCGCATGCAACAGCAGCAACCAGGGGGCTGCCGCGGCGGCAACGCCGGTGCGCAGTTGAATGCCGCGACCCCGCGCGCCGTGCACGACCAGCGCACCCCGGCCTTCCGCGATACCTGTCGTGCCGTCGTCGGATCCACCATCGACAATGATGACCTCCACGTCCGGGGGCGCCTGACCGGGGTCGGCGACCGCGTCCAGCACCGGCCCCAGGGTCCCGGCGGCGTTCAGGCAGGGGATGATGATGCTCAGGGCGGACATTCGACGCGATCAGCCGCGCCGGAACGGCAGCGCCAGCATCCAGAGCAGGCCCTGCCGGTCCCCGGCGCGGTATTCCGCCAGGCCGATGTCCATGCCGTCGTGGCCCCTGGACGGTTGCGACACGCAGGTACCGAAGATGCGATCCCAGAGGGTCAGGTTGAAGCCGTAGTTCGAATTGGTCTCACCCACGATCGTCGAATGATGCACCCGGTGGAAATCCGGAGTGACGATGATGGTGCGGACGATCCGGTCGAGCCACAACGGCAGGCGGAAGTTGGCATGGTTGAACATGGCAGCACCGTTCAGCACCACCTCGAACACCAGCACCGCGACGGCCGCCGGGCCCAGCAGCGCGATGACGGCGAACTTGAACAGCATCGACAGGATGATTTCCACCGGATGAAACCGCAGGCCGGTCGTGACGTCGATGTCCATGTCCGCATGATGCACGCGGTGCAACCGCCAGAACAGTGGCACCCGGTGGAACGCCACGTGCTGCGCCCATATGGCGAGATCGAGCAGCAGGATCGCGGCCAGCAGTTCCAGCCACAACGGCAGGTCGACCAGGTTGAACAGGCCGATGCCGCGATCTTCCACCAGGAAGGCAAAGCCGACCGCCAGGGTGGGCAGGAAGAAGAAGCCCAGGCGCAACGCGATGGTATTGAGCACGACGACCGACAGGTTGCGGAACCAGCGCGCCGACAGCGACTGGCCAAGGACACGGCGCGGTGCCAGGCGCTCCGCGATCCCCATGATCAACAGGACGCCGCCAAACACGCCCAATCGAAGCATGGCTTCGTTATCCAGCAGAAACTGATCCATCCCCTTCAGATAGACCAGACCGCGTGTCCCCGCCACGGTCTCGCGGTGACAAGTTCACGATCCGGGTCTCGCGGGACGCGGCAGGTCAGCCGGACTCAGCCGGGCTGGGCAAAGCCGTCCACACCGGCACCGCAGATCACGACGCAGACCCTTTCGTCGGCCCGCACCGGGAACCGGCCGTTGAACAGGGCCGCCATGCCCGCGGCGGCCGCCAGTTCGGTGCCGATACCCAGCTCGTTCCAGAGCCAGGCTGCCGCTTCGTACATTTCCGGATCGCTGACCAGCACGATGTCGTCCACGGTCTCGCGGATGATGTCGAGATTGATCTGCGCCGACCGGCGCGGTGCCAGGGTCGGGGCCTTGGTGGCAATCCGGTCCAGCGTCACCAGTTCACCGGCGTCGACCGAACGCCGCAGGGTCGGCGCGCCCTCGGGTTCCACACCGATGACCCGAATGCCCGGACGGCGCGCCTTCAATGCCGTCGCCACGCCGGAGATCAGCCCCCCGCCGCCGATGGCCAGCACGACGGTCTCCACGTCCGGCATGTCGGCCAGTATCTCCAGCCCGACCGTCCCCTGCCCGGCAATCACGCTCGGCTGGGCGAAGGGATGCACATAGACCTTCCCCTCGGCCTCGACGCGGGCAAGCGCCAGTTGATTCGCATCGTCCCAGACATCTCCTTCGACGATCACCTCTGCGCCAAAACGACGCATCGTGGCGATCTTCGCCGGTGCCGCAGAAACAGGCACATGGATGCTGGCAGGAACACCGGCCGCCTTCGCAGCTGCAGCAACACCCAGCCCGTGGTTGCCGCCGGACGCGGTGATGACCCCGTTTGCAAGCTGTTCGCGGCTCAGGGACAGGGCCGTGTTGGCGGCCCCGCGTGCCTTGAACGACCCGGCAAGCTGCAGGTTTTCCAGCTTCAGCACCAGGTCGCACGGCAGGGCAAGGCCCACGGCGGGCGCGACGCGCAGCAAGGGAGTGCGGCGGACCGCGCCGCGGATACGCACCGCCGCGGCTTCGATATCGCTGATCGTGACTGCCGTCATTTCATCGCCCTTCCCTTCCTGAACGCTCGGAATAATCCTGTCAGGACTGGATTGCCACCCTTGACATTCGCCACCGGCAGATAGATATTCGCTGCACCGCAGCAAATTTTGCTGCACCGCGTCATTCGATCCTTGTGACCTGGCCGGGTCACTGCTGAACTCTTGTTCAGATGTTGCTCCACAGCAACGGTAGATTGATGTATACGGTTATTGAAGATTCGAGCCACCGGGTTGCGTCTCCTCCCCAAATAGCGCCCGGCTCGATGTACGGAAAGGGCGACCCACTCCTCCCCGGGTCGCCCTTTTCTTTACCCCACCGACCTGCATCACAAGATCGATCCTGTTCATCGTCGGGATGTTCATTGCCGTCTGCCGCTTTTGGGACATGAACCGCCGGAATTGGTTCTCTTGCCGCTTTCCGCACCTGTGACACACTTCATGAAACCCGCTGGCCAGCCGGTCAGCCAGGGGATCGAGGCATCGGTCCGGTATCGGGTTCAGCGAGGGCGCGGGAATGTCGGATTTGAGCGGATCACGAGCTGAAGGCCGACGCCGACGGGGACGCAGGGGTGGCGGCACGGAAAGGCCCGCGCTGGAACAGCAGCCGTTCCAGCAGCCACGCATGATCTATCCGCCGATGCGGGCCATATCCGAAGACCAGCTGGAACAGATCCACGGCGCCTCGCTGGACGTGCTGCAGGAAATCGGCATGGACTTCCTGCATGACGAGGCGAAGGAACTGCTGCGTGAAGCCGGCGCCGACGTCGATCCGGACAGCGACCGGGTGCGCTTCGACCGCCAACTGGTGGAAAGCGTCATCGGCAAGGCCCCCGCACAATTCACCCTGCACGCCCGCAACCCGGCCCATGACGTCATCTTCGGCGGGGATCACATCGTCTATTGCGCCGCGGCCAGTGCCCCGAACTGCGCCGACCGCGCCGGTGGCCGCCGCCCCGGCACCCGAAAGGACTATCGCGATTTCCTGAAGCTCGGCCAGACCCTGAACGCCGTTCACATGTGGGGCGGCTACACGGTGGAACCCGCCGACGTGCATCCTTCCGTGCGCCACCTGGTGGCACTGCAGGACATGCTGACCATCTCCGACAAGGCGATCCATGCCTACAGCCTGGGGCACGAGCGCATCATGGACGGCATCGAGATGGCGCGGATCGGGCGCGGCGTGGACCATGCGACGCTGGATCGGGAGCCGTCGCTGATTTCCATCATCAACACGTCCTCGCCGCTGCGGTTCGACACGCCGATGCTGGAGGGCGTGATCCAGCTGGCCCGACGCAACCAGGCCGTCTGCCTCACCCCCTTCACCCTTGCCGGCGCCATGGCGCCGGTCACGCTGGCCGGGGCGCTGGTACAGCAGAACGCGGAGGCGCTGGCCGGGCTGGTGATCTCCCAGACCGCGAACCCGGGCGCGCCCTTTGTCTATGGTGGCTTCACGTCGAACGTCGACATGAAGTCCGGCGCCCCGGCCTTCGGCACGCCGGAGGCCATGCGTACCGCGCTGATCGGCGGACAGTTGGCGCGGCGCTATCGCCTGCCCTACCGGTCGTCGAACGTGAATGCCGCCAATACCCTGGATGCGCAGGCTGCCTACGAGACCGTGTTCTCCCTCTGGGGCGCGGTCATGGGGGGCGTCAACATGCTGAAACACGGCCTCGGCTGGATGGAGGGCGGCCTGCATACCTCCTTCGAGAAGTTCGTGATGGATGCCGACATCCTGCAGATGGTTTCGCAGTTCCTGACACCGGTGGAGGTCAACCGCGACTCCCTGGCCATGGATGCCATTCGCGAAGTCGGTCCGGGCGGTCACTTCTTCGGCTGCGAACATACCCAGGAGCGCTATCGCACCGCGTTCTATCCACCGATGGTTTCCGACTGGCGCAACTACGAGAGCTGGCAGGAAGCGGGCAGTCCCACGGCCTACGACAAGACCCACGAGATGTATCAGCAGATACTTGGCTCATACGAAGCGCCCGCCATGGATCCTGCCATCGCCGAGGAGCTTCAGGCATTCGTTGCGCGCCGGACGGGCGAAGGCGGCGCGCCGACCGATTTCTGAGCGGAGGCAGGAACATGTCCGTGTTTCACCAGGGTGAGGTCGACCGTGCCGCGTTGCGCCAATGGCGGCTGGCGCGGGTGCGCGAACAACTGCGCATTGCCGACGTCGCCGGCGCGTTGCAGTCCGACCCGGTGAACATCCGCTACGCCACCGACAGCACGAACATGCAGGTCTGGACCCTGCACAACGCCGCCCGCTACTGCTTCGTGGCGACGGAAGGCCCCGTGATCCTGTTCGATTTCACCGGCTGCGAACACCTTTCCGCGGAGATCGAGACCATTACCGAGACCCGTCCCGCCACCGCGTTCTTCTTCTTTGGCGCTGGGCCGGAGGCGGAACACCGGGTTGTCAGATGGGGAGCGGAGATCGAGGACCTGGTCCTCGCGCACGGGGGCGGCAATCGCCGGGTCGCAGTTGGGGTGCCGGAACCGCTGGGCGATCACGCACCGGTAAGAATGGGCAGTCGCGTCTACCACTGACAGTCGGTCCTGGATACTGGCCGTTCGCTCTAACACAGAGTACGAGACTCCTCCCTAGTGCAGGTCAATGCCGCCGAGCACGCGGGACTGGCTCGCGGTCGAG
>CAJYBQ010000262.1 GCA_913064755.1 uncultured Alphaproteobacteria bacterium | reverse complement strand
CCCGCGCTGGGCGGCGTCGTCCGCGCAGCGGCCAGGGTTGCCAGTATGTCCATCCCTCATTCCTCCCCGAACCGGATGTCTTGACCGTCAAAGACCGTAGCGGCTCCAGTGCAGCCTGTCTTCGATCCCCGATATCAGTTCCCCGGTGAAATCCGCGGCGGAACCGCCGCGCAGGAGACCGCGCAGGGGCGAACGTCGCGCATTGATCTGGCGGACGCGCACGTCCTTGCCGAACCGTTCCTTCAGCAAGGCCGACATGTCGGCGATACCATCGATCAGCCCCATCTTCTCCGCCTCCTCACCCAGGAAGACATCACCGGAGAATATCTCCTTGTACCGCCTGCGGTTCAGCTTGTCGCCACGGCGGGACTTGACCTGGTCCATGAAGGTCTCGTGGATCTGGGACTGGATGTCCTTCAGGCGGGAGACTTCATCCTCCCGCTCGGCGGAAAACGGGTCGAGGAAGGCCTTGTTCTCCCCCGCCGTATGGATGCGCCGCTCCACCCCCAGCTTCTCGATCAGGCCGGTGAAGCCGAAACTGGCCGAGATCACGCCGATGGAGCCAAGGATCGATGCCCGGTCGGCATAGAGCTCGTCGCCCGCCGTCATCAGCCAGTATCCGCCGGACGCGGCCACGTCCTCGGCAAACGCCAGCACCGGCACCTTCTTCTCGTCCGCCTTGGCGCGGATGGCGCGGGCGATCAGCGAAGACTGGACCGGGGAGCCACCGGGGCTGTTGACGACCAGCACCACGGCGGCAAGGCGCCTGGGGCGGAAGGCCTGTTCTATGCGCGCCTCCAGCGCGGCGAGGTTGAGGGATGCAGGGCGGAAGGGGCCGCCACTGCCGGACGCGATGACCCCCTGCAGGCGCAGGACGGAAACCGTCGGAGTATCCCGCCACTTGCGGAAACAGGCCACGGGACGACGCAGGAATTCGGATTTTTTGCTCATGGGACAGATGTGCGGCAGGCAGGGCGGGCTTGCAAGCCCATGAACGTCTCAAATTGTTTCCGTGCTGTCCTTGTCCGTCCGTTCCCATCCGATCGGAACGGCATCGCGCATGATCGCATTGGCCAGTGCCGTGTCGGCACCGTCGGCTTCGTGAAGCGCGATCGCGGGCAGTTCCCGCCGACCTCCGCCGGATTCGGGATGGATCCGCAGCAGCACACGCTTGGCCGGACGTCCCGGTCGACCCGCCAGCGCCCGGATGTCCAGCGATGCCGACGCGGGCAATGCCTGTTGCACGTCCCCCAGCCGCTCCCGACGCAGGATCAGCACCGCGTGCCCCCCGGGTGCCAGGGGCGCCAGGGCGGCGTTGATCCATTGCCCCAGGGGCACCGCGGCGTCGGCACGCGCGAGGTCTCGCGCCGCGTCGGGGGAGCGTCGCGACCGTGCAGGATCGAAATAGGGAGGATTGGCGAGCACGAGATCGAAGCCATGGCTGCCGAATGGAAGCGCGCTGACATCACCGACGACGACCCGGCCCCGCGTGGTCCAGTCATTTGACGCAATGTTGATGCGGGCAAGAGCCGCGATCTCCGGCTGGATTTCCATGCCGACGAAGGACACGTCGGACCGTCGCGCGGCCAGGCAGAGCATCGGCAACCCGGTCCCGCAGCCCAGTTCCAGCACCCGCCCACCCGACGGCGGATGGCAGGCCGCGGCCAGCATCACGGCATCGGAGCCGCTGCGAAAGCCGCTGGCCGGTTGCCGCAGATGCACCCGCCCGCCAAGGATCAGATCATTGGTAACATCCTGCATGTGCTGTCAGATCAGCCCCGCGGCCTGCAGGATCGACCGCGCCCGGGTCTCGTCCGCGTCCTCGACCATCAGGCGGCGCGGAAAGACCCCGATGGACCCCTCCATGATGCTCATGTTCTGGTCGAAGCCGAAGTAGCCGATCCCCTCCCCCTTCAGCACCGCCTCGGCAAAGGAGAATTCCACGACATCGTTGGTGCGAAAGACTTCAACCATGGTTCGGCGTTTCCCATAACCCGCAGCACGTCCAGAGGCGACAACACGTCCCGGCTCCGCAGCTTGACGGGCCATGCACCCAATCTATTCTCGGGGCTGATATTCCGCCAGTCGCAGCGTGAAGGAGCATCCGGCGTGTCCAACGTGGTATCCCTGAAGGATGAAGCAGCCAGGAATTCGGCCGGGCTTGATCGGCTGAAGGCGCTTGTTGCGCAGGACATGGATCGCGTGAACCACGTGATCATGGACAAGATGCAGTCCGAAGTGGCGCTGATCCCGCAGCTCGCCAGCCACATCATCGCGGCAGGTGGCAAGCGTCTGCGGCCGATGCTGACCCTCGCCGCCGCGGACCTCTGTGGCTACCAGGGAGAGCGGCAGATCTGCCTGGCCGCCTGCGTCGAGTTCATCCACACCGCGACCCTGCTGCACGACGACGTGGTCGACGAGAGCGACCTGCGGCGGGGCAACGCGACCGCGAACGCGGTATTCGGCAACCAGGCCAGCGTGCTGGTCGGCGACTTCCTGTTCAGCCGCGCCTTCCAGTTGATGGTCGCCGACGGCTCGCTGGAAGTGCTGGCAATCCTGTCCAAGGCATCCGCCGTGATCGCCGAGGGCGAAGTGCTGCAGCTGATCACCTCCAACGACACCGAAACCACGGAGGACGCCTACCTGGATGTCATCTCCGCGAAGACGGCGGCGCTGTTCTCGGCCGCCTGCAGGGTGGGTGCGATTGTCGCGGAGGCCCCGAAGGCGGAGATCGAGGCACTGGATTCCTATGGCCGCAACCTCGGCATCGCGTTCCAGTTGATCGACGACGCGCTGGATTACTCCGCGCGGCAGGCCACCCTCGGCAAATCCGTCGGCGACGACTTCAAGGAAGGCAAGATCACCCTGCCCATCGTGCTTGCCTTCCGGCGCGGCACGCCGGAGGAACGCCAGTTCTTGCGGCGTTGCCTGGAGGACATGGAGCAGGAGGAAAGCGACCTCCACCGTGCCCAGGAACTCATCCAGCGCCACGACGCCCTGGCCGACACGATAGAGCGCGCGCGGCACTATGGTGCCAAGGCACGCGACGCCCTGGCGATCTTCCCGGAAGGCGTCATGAAGGCGGCTTTGATCGATGCGGTCGAATTCACCATCGAACGCGCATATTGATCCTTGCCGATACCGCACCTCGCGGCTATAAACCGCTCGCCCCTGCAGCCGCTTGGTTGAAGGTCCGGTCGGGGAGTAGCTCAGCCTGGTAGAGCACCGTCTTCGGGAGGCGGGGGCCGGAGGTTCGAATCCTCTCTCCCCGACCAACTTTTCTGTCACGTGAGGCAGAAGGGTCCGCCTCGAAAGTCCAGGAAACACCGCGATCGGGTAGATCAGGGGCCGGACGGGATGCACGCGCATCCCGCACCCGGCCCGCCAGCCTCTTCAGGCCGATTCGCGCTGATCATGCCCGGCATTGCCCGGCAGCAGTTCATACCCCTTGAAGCCGCTTTCCAGTTCCGCGTAGCAAGCCGCGTGGTATCGATTGAAGCCGCCGCGATAGACCATGTAGTGGCGCGGTTTGCCGGGAATGTTGGCGCCGTTGTACCAGCTGTCCGTGCTCAGGGCGCCGGGGACCCGCTTGGCATAGCGCAGGGTTTCATCCCGCCAGAATTCCTGCGACCCCGGTGACGGATGCAACCCGGCCCGGTCATGCGCGTCGAGCCAGCTGATCGTGTCGAAGATGAAATCGACCTGCTGTTCTGCCAGCGTCGCCATGTTCGACAGGACGGATGGCGACATGGCACTCGACGGCAGGAACAGGTTCGGAAAGCCGTGAACCATGGTCCCCAGGTAATTGACCGGCCCGTCGGCCCAGGCATCGTTCATCGAGACGCCGTCGATGCCGGAGATGTTCAGGGCGTGAACCGGGCCGGAGATCGCGTCGAACCCGGTGGCGTAGACGATGACGTCCAGCGGCACCGTCTCGGCAGAGGTCACGATCCCCTCCGGCACGATTCGCTCGATCGGGGTTTCGCGCAGCGCGACCAGGCGGACGTTCGGCCGATTGTATGCCTGCAGGTAGACATCGCTCATGCACGGCCGCTTGCCGCCGTAGGGGTGGTCCCACGGCACCAGCTGGTTGGCAGTCCACGGGTCCGTGACCTGTTCGTGCATGCGCTGCCGGATGAATTCGGAGATGGCGGCATTCGCCTCCGGCAGATGCGAGTCCCAGAACGCGAGCGCGACCTCCCGCTCCTCCCACGCGCGCCAGAGCGCCTTCTCGCGCCCGGCCTCGTCCAGGTCGTGGAACCGGTCGGGACCGATGTACAGCGGCTGGTTGCCGCCATAGGTCGCGCGCAGTTCGTTGCGCACCGCTTCCGGATCCTGCCGCATGGCGCGCACCCGTTCCGGGTCCATCGGACCGGAAAGGGTCGGCGTGACGAAATTCGCCGTGCGCTGGAAGACGACGAGATCACGCGCAACCTTCGCGATCTCCGGAATGCTCTGCACGCCGGAGGAGCCGGTGCCGATGACGCCCACCCGCTTGCCGGCCAGGTCGACATCACGGTCCCTGGGCCAGCTCGATGTGAAATAGGCCTCCCCGGCGAAACTCTCGACGCCCTCGATATCCGGGGCCTTTGGCTCGGACAGCGCCCCCACGGCCAGGACGAGGTAGCGGCAGACAACCGCCTCGTCGCCCGAAGTCCTGACGGTCCAGAGTCCCGTCGCCTTGTCGTAGGTCGCCGATTCGACCCTGGTGTCGAAGGTGATCTGCCCGGTCACGTCGCATTTCTCGGCAACGAACTGCAGGTAGCGCCGAATCTCGTCCTGCCCCGAGCAGACATCCGACCAGTCCCACTCCCGCACCACGTCGCTGTCGAAGAAGTAGGCATAGTTGTAGCTGGCGACATCGCATCGGGCGCCCGGATAGGCGTTCCAGTACCAGGTCCCGCCGACCGCGGAGCCGCGCTCGAACCCGCGCACGCTCAACCCGCGCTGCCCGGCCTTCCAGAGGGCGTAGATTCCGGCGAATCCCGCGCCGACAACGACCACGTCGCAGTCGATATCCGAACCCTTGATGTCATCGCGCATGCTGTTCATTCCTGTTCAACTCCCCTCGTCTCCCGAAACGCCGCGACCGGCATGGACCGTCACGGAAGACCGGCGGGAAACGATCTCTTTCGCGGTTGGTCACGAGGCAATCATACCGCTTTGCAATTTTTTCTACTCATGAGTAACCTGCGACCCAGCTAAGTCCTGGGGAGGATAGAGGCATGCTCGACACTTCGCAGGTGTTCCACATCAACCTCAACTGCACCGATCTGGAGCGCGCGCGGGCGTTCTCCCGGTTGCTCGGGTTTCGCGACGTGATCGACTTCCATGCCACCGGCGACGGGACGGCATCCGACGTGCTGGGGGATCCTGTCCTGGTACCGGCGCTTGGCTTGCCGAGCAATGCGCAGGCACGGGCGCGCATGCTGATGCTGGGGGACAACCCGCGTTCGGCACGCCTGGACCTGATCCAGTGGATCGAACCGAAGGCCGAGGGGCAAGCCTATCCGC
>CAJYBQ010000261.1 GCA_913064755.1 uncultured Alphaproteobacteria bacterium | reverse complement strand
GGGGGGACGGGAGGGGGGGCGGCGCGCGGGGGGCGGTCGGGGGAGGGCGGGGCGGGGGGGGCGGGGGCGAGGCCGTCGGGTGGGTGGTGGGCGGGCGGGACGCCCGGACCAGCGGCAGGATGGATAGGCCCAGGCAAATCGCGCCAGCGAGCACCGCCGGTCGCAGCTCGCCCGCAAAATCCAGGTTCATCGCCAGCACCTTTGCCATCGGCGCGTTGAATTTGATCGCGTAATACACCGCCTCGCCCAGCGCCGTAACGAGGGTCGCGCCGAATACCAGCGCGGCGGGGAGCCATAGGCGGCCCGCCTTCCCGCGCCAGTTGGCGACACGCCACATCATCAGCCAAGCGAACAGCCCGGCCATGATCCAGGGTTCGTTTACATTCGCCTTGGTCTGCATGAAGAAATGGATCACCGACAGCAGCGCCGCGAGATAGACCAGGCGGTGCAGGTTGCGCCACTTGCGGCCGCCGAGGCGGCGGGTCAGCGCGTCGGTCGAGATGACGACCAGCGCCGCCAGGATCAGCAGGGCAACGAAGCCGATGGTCAGGTAGATGCGGATGGCGGTTTCCACCACCACCTTGAAGAAGGGATCGCCGCGCTCGTTCAGGCTGCTGTCCGGGGCAATGCGCACCACGCGCCCGTCCAGGCTGCCGTAGCGGATGAAGTCATAGGACGAGATCTTCACGGTGGCGCGTTGTCCGACCGTGACGAAACCGCGATCCGTGGGGCTGAGTTCCGCCTCCACGACCAGCGGTCCGCCGACGGGCACGATCTCCAGGATCGGCTGGCCGGACTGGATCACGGCACCGACCGTCGATACCTTCAGATCGGCGACGATGCCGTCGATGGGGCTGCGCACGATGGTGCGGCTGGCCTGCCCCGTGGCGCCGGACAGGCGTTCGGCAACGCTGGCGAGCTGAACCTCGACCGCCGCCAGTTCGGCCTGCGCCTCCCGACGGTAGGACCGCGCCGCTTCCTCCTTGCGTTCCTGTGCTTCGCGCCGTTCGGACGCGGCACGGTTCATCGCCGCTTCCAGGCTGCCGATCTCGCCGAAAAGCCGGGCCACGTCCGCCTGCACCTGGTTCACTTCCAGCTGCGAAGCCAGGTTGTCCCGCGCCAGGTCTTCCAGGGTCGCCAGCGACCTGCGGCCCAGTTCCAGTTCCTGGCTGCGGGCATCGCGGGCGGCGCGATACTCGCGGATTTCCTCGCCGCGCTGGCGGAACTGCTGGTCCAGTACGGCCTCGGCGCTGCGCAATTCATCAAGGCGATCGACGAATGCACGCTGTTCGGCCAGCAGCACTTCCGGTCGCCGCGCACTCGGTTCGGGCGGGAAGACCGGGGTCTGCCCCCCCGCTTCGGCCAGCAGCCGCGCGCGCTTCAATTCCAGGCCATCCAGCCGCACCTGCAGTTCCGCCGGGTTCTGCGCCGCAAGGCCGAGTTTCAGCCGGACCAGTGGCTGCCCCTCTGTCACGTTCTGCCCCTCCGTCACCATCAGGGCCTCGACGATGCCGCCTTCCAGATGCTGCACCACCTTCACGTCGCCCTGGGGCACGACCGTGCCCGGCGCCACCGCTACCTCTTCCAGCTCGGCCACCATCGACCAGAGGCCCAGCAAGACGATGACCAGCGCCAGCACGCGCGCGATCCAGGCCATGGAGCCGGGACGGTGGCGTCCGACCAGTTCGTCCAGCGCGCTCATGCCCGTCCCCCCGCACCCGATGTCAGCCGCGCCCGCATTTCTGCCGCGGGCCCGGCGGCGGTGATACGTCCGCCCTCCATCAGCACGATATTCTGACAGGCCTCCAGCAGGGCCGGGCTGTGGGTCACGGCGATGACCGTCCTGTCCTCGCTCAATGCCTGCAGGTTGTGCGACAGCCGCGCCGTGGCCTGGCCATCCAGATTGCCGGTCGGTTCATCCAGCAACAGGACCGTGGGGTTGCCCAGCAGGGCGCGGGCAATGGCAATGCGCTGGCGGATACCGCCCGGCAGTTCCATGCCGCCCTCCCCCACCTTCGCGCCATAGCCGTCCGGCAAGGCCGAGATCGCCTCGTGCACCCCGGCGAGGTGCGCCACATCGACGATCATGTCATCGCTGGCATCGGGGTCGGCGACCGCGATATTGGCGCGAATGGTGCCCGCGAAGAGGAAGGTATGCTGCGGCACGTAGCCGATGGCACGGGCCAGGTCCTCCCGCCCGTACTGGCTGATGTCGGCGTCATCCAGCATCACGCGCCCGGCGTCCGGACGGTACAGCCCCTGCATCAGTTTCAGCAGGGTGGTCTTGCCCGAACCATTGGCCCCGACCAGCCCGTGCAGGCCGGTCGAGATCTTCAGGCGCGCTTCACGGATCGCCGGCGGACGCCCGGCCTGGTAGCCGAAGGTCACGTTGTCGAGCCAGATGGTCCCCTGCAGCCGGGAGACGCTGATCGCGCCACGCGCCGGTTCCTCCGCCGTGTTCACCACCTCGCCCAGCCGGGCCAGCGCCTGGCGGGTTGCGGCGAAGGTGCGCCAGTTGGTGACAAGCTGCTGGAACGGCTGAACGATGCGCCCGCCCAGCATGTTGGCCGCCACCAGCGCGCCGATGGACAGTTCCTGGTCAAGGATCGCGATGGCACCGACCGTCGTCGTGGCGATGGTGGTCAGCACCATCATGGTCATGCCCAGGTGGATGAAGAGGTCCGAACTTGCGCCCCGCCGCAGGCCTTCCTCCACCGCCGCCGCATGGCGCAGTTCCCAGGCATCTCGCATCGGCCCCTGCAGGGCCAGCGCCTTGATGGTTGTGCGACCACCGATCAGTTCCGCCATCATGCTGTCACGGTCGAACACGGCGCGGCGTTCGGATTCGTTCGCCGCCCGCACCACGCGGCCCGAGTACCAGGCCAGCAGGATGAACAACGGAAACACGGCCAGGAAGACCCAGGCAACCGGGGCCGCGACCACGAAGATGACGATGGCGAAGATCACCGCGAACGGCAGGTCCGCCACCAGCACGGCGGAGAGGCCGGAGAAGGTGTTGCGCACGGTCTCCGCGTCCCGGAACAGGGCCTGCCACCAGGCGGTCGGTCGGGATTCCAGCATGGCCAGCGGCGCGCCGGTGATCCGTGCATAGAGCGACCGGGCCAGCGAGACATCGATCTCCGTCGCCGCCGCACGCAACAGCCGCCCCCGCCCCTGCCGCAGGGCAAAGTCGAACGCCAGGGCGATCAACACACCGATCACCAGACCCTGCAGGGTGGACAGGCCGCCGTGAAACACCACCCGATCGTAGACCTGCAGCACGAAGATCGGCACCGCGATGGCGAGAATGTTGACGATGAAAGACAGCGCAATCACCTCGCCCAGGCGTTTCCGCACCGGCGCAAGCAGGTCACGGAGCCAATCCCCCCCTGCATCTGATGAAACCCTGTCCTGCACGTCCGCTCCTGCGACCAAAACCGTCGATGTGTGACTTAACCCGAAGGCGTGCGTGTTATACACCTGCTATTCTTGTGCGCATCAGGCTGATTCGGCGGCTTGTTGGCATCAATGGCAAGGAAATCTACCCCCCGTTGTTTCGTTCGCTGATCATAGCAATTGCCCTGCTCGGCCTCGCACCCGCAGGTCACGCGGCACCTCTGCTGGAGGAGTTGCAGGGGCTGATGACTGCGCATCCGGACGTGCGGGCGGCCGAGCGTCGGCTGGACCAGGCCCGGGAGGCCGTGCGGGAGGCCCGTGCACCGCTGTTTCCGCAACTGCGCCTTACCGGTGAATACGGCTACGAGAACGTGGACAGCCCGGTGCGGCGCAACTCCGGCGGCGACGCCGTGGTGCAGACCCGGGAGATCGGACGCTTCGAGGTCACGCAGAAGATCTTCGACGGCTTCGGCACCGACGGACAGTTGAAGGCCGCCATCAACCGGGAATTCCAGGCGGGTTACGGGGTCGAGCGGGCCGAGCAGCAACTGATGCTGCGCGCCACGACCGCCTATCTCGCCGTGCTGCGCCAGACTGAACTGGTCGACATTGCGCTGGCGACGGAAGGCACGATCCGCAGGCAGCTGGCGCTGGAGGACGAGCGGGTGCGACGTGGTTCCGGCCTCTCGGTCGACGTGCTGCAATCCAAGTCCCGGCTGCAGGGGGCCAAGGAACAACGGGTGCAACTGGAAGGGCAGTTGCGTTCAGCCGTTGCGGAATATGTCGCCGTCTTCCACCACGCGCCGGAGATCGGCGCGATGGAACCGCCGTTGCCGCCGGACAGCCTGCTGCCGACCGATCTCGACGTCGCAATCGACCGGTCGTTCCAGGTCAACCCGTCGATGAAGCAGAGCCTGGAACGGGTCGGCGAGGCCCACCAGCAGCACAAGGCTGCCATTTCCGACTTCATGCCCGACGTGAACCTGGTGGCGGAAGGCGGGCTGGAGAACGACTCGGAAGGCATCACCGGCAACCGCCGCGAACTGTTCCTGGGCGTGCGGGCCGACTGGAACATCTTCAATGGCTTCGCCACCCTGGCCGCCGGCAACCGCACGCAGCAGCGCATTGCCGCGACCATGGAGAACCACGCGTCGCTCAGCCGTGAAGTGGCGAAGCGGGTCGAGGTGGCCTGGCAAACACTCGTCACGCTGCGCGAACGGCAGGCCCTGGCGGAGAACGCCGCGACCATTGCCTCGGAACTGTTCGTGGCGCGAACCCGGTTAAGGAGCGCTGGCCGCGACTCGGTGGTCAATGTCCTGGATGCGGAGCGGGAAGTGAATGCCGCCCGGTCACGTGCCGCCGCCGCGCGATACGATGCGCTGACGCAGTCGTTCCGCCTGCTGTTCGAGATCGGCGACCTGAACCTGGATGCCTACGCCCTGTAAGGCGTTGCCGCCCACCTGGCATCCCCAGCCCCTCCCCTTCCCTGATATGATCGTTCCCCGCTGACAGCCTCCGGGCGCTGTGTCACGCTGTCCGCAGGCACGAAACGGGGGAGCGATCATGACCGAGAATCCGAACGACACAGACCTGCCGCTGCTGGCAGAGGTCAAGCTGCAGGCGCGGGTACTGCTGCCGGTCGTGCGCGCCATTCGTGGACGGCTGGGACGCGCCGAGGGCGACAGGCTGATCGAGGATGCCCTGCGGGAATGGTCACGCGACCTGCACAGGCGCATCGGGGCCGAGAAGGGCGGCAATGCGCGCGAACAGTGGGACGGTATCTGGGCCGACATGCGCCCCCGCATCGGCGACGCCATCCATCGGGAGATGCTGCACGACACCGACAGCATCCGTGAATACAACGTCACCCGCTGCGCCTATGCCGAGTTCTTCAAGGCCCTTGGCGAACCGGAACTGGGCAAGTTCCTGCTGTGCGACATCGTTTTCGACATAGCCGAAGTCGGCGCACCGGATATCGAGTTCAGGCGCACCCAGACCATCATGTCAGGGGCCAGCCACTGCGATTTCCGTTACCGCTTCATTCCGTCCGTCGACCGGGATCCAACCTGATTCATCCCGGGGCCGGGCAGCATCACCACCGGTCGATGGCACGCCCTATTGCCGGGTGGCACGCACGTACAGGCTGTCGGCGGGGTATCTCAGACCCGGC
>CAJYBQ010000260.1 GCA_913064755.1 uncultured Alphaproteobacteria bacterium | reverse complement strand
CACGCGCCGGGCGACACAGCAGACGCAGTCGCAGGCATCACGGACGCGCCGGACCCAGGCGCCAGAGCCCCGGCACCGGGTGCAAGTGCGCCCGGGCCGCCGGGTGTTGGAACCACCTGCCCGCCCAAATGCGCACCGGTCGTTGCGATGGTCTCCCCGACGCGAGCGACCAGCCAGTCGGGAACCAGCGTTGCGCCGGAACCCGTCGCGATTGCAAAGCCTGCGCCCGTTCAGCAGGAAGTGCGCGTCGCCGCGGCAACACTCGCACCTACCGTGCCCAGCGCCCCGGTGAAGACCTGGGACGATGCGATCCTGCGGGTCACGGTGGGCGAGATGATCCCGATCAATCCGGCGACCTTCCAGGTGATGCAGACCAGCGGTGCCCCGGGCACGACCGTGACGCTGTCGCACCGCTTTGCCATCGGCAAGTACGAGATCACCTACGACATGTGGGACGCCTGCGTCGATGAGGGCGGATGCCTGGGGTATCGGCCGAAGGATGATGGTGAAGGCCGTGGCGAACGTCCGGTGATGAACGTCGAATGGGGTCACGTTGCCGCATTCCTGGATTGGGCCAACCGCAAGGCGGGCCTGACCGGTCGTCCGGATGCCCTGCGCCTGCCGACGGAAGCCGAATGGGAATACGCGGCCCGTGCCGGCAGTTCCTCCACTTTCTATTACGGCGATGACCAGGACGAGATCTGCAAGTACGCCAATGTCATGGATTACTACGGCGGGCGCTATTTCCCGATCTTCCCCGCCGTCGACTGCGATGACGACTACGTCCGCCCGGCCCCGGTCGGCTCCTACAAGCCGAACGCGTTCGGGCTGCATGACATGATCGGCAACGTGTCGGAATGGACGGCGGATTGCTGGTCCCGCAAGTATGGCAAGATCGCATCTGACGGCTCGGCGTTCATCTCCGACCGTTGCACATATCACGTGATCCGCGGCGGTTCCTGGATGGTGACGCCGAAGAACATGGGTGAACGGGCACGCGGCTACAAGGGTACCGAGAACCTTGGTTTCCGCGTGGCGCGCACCCTCCAGTAATCCTCGCTCTCCAGCGGGCGGCGCATCTGACATGACGGCACGCTCGTGCGAGATACAACAATCCGGTCTATCGACATGGGCCGCCATCCGGACACGGGTCCGGGTGGCGGTCCTGCCGTTTGAGGTGAACGGACGACGGGTGCGGAATGTCTGAGGTGCTTCGCAATCGTATCGTCCAGGCTGCCCTGGTGACGCTGTTGATGCTCGGCATCACGGAAGTCGCGTTCCGTGTCGTACCGGGCCTGTCGTTGATGGATCAGCGGCTGAATGACTTCCTGCTGGTCAATATCGTGGATACCAACGATCGCCATGCGCCCGGGCCATCCGCAACGTCGGATGTCGCCATCGTCACCTTCACCGAGACGACGCTGGCCAGCCTGCCCTACCGGTCGCCGCTGGATCGGGCGTTCCTGGCGGGTCTGCTGGACGGCCTGGCGGCGGTGGGCGTGCGCTCCGTCGGATTCGATATCCTGTTCGACCAGGCGACGGAGCCGGACAAGGATCAACAGCTGATCGATGCGATCCGCCGCTTTCCCGGGCCGGTCGTCGTCGCCTGGGCCGACTCGCGCGCGGGTCTGATCGAGGCGCAGTCGGACTGGCTGGAGGATTTCATCTCCCGCAGCGGGGCCATCCCGGGATTTGCCAATGTGACCATCGACCGGGACGGCCTGGTGCGGCGGTACGATTTCACCCTGCCGGGTACGGACAAGTCGAGCCTTGCCGGTGCCATGCTGCGGGCCAACGGGATTGCCATCGACGGGCCGCAGTCCGGACTGATCAGCTGGCGCACGCCGCCGGCCGAGGGCGCCCAACCCTTCGCGGTGCTGCCCAGCCAGGGTGTTCTGGCGATCTCGCGCATCCGGCCGGCCGCCCTGAAACCGGCGCTGGAGGGGAAGCTGGTCCTGGTCGGTGCGGACCTGCCGCAGCAGGACAGACATCGCACCAGCCTGTCGGCATCGCTCAATCCCGCGGTTCCGCGCCTGACAGCTGGTGTCGAGATCCACGCCAACATCCTCGACCAGGTCATCAACAACCGCCAGGTGCCGGAGATGGGTGTTTCCGGACGCTGGCTGATCGTGCTGACCATTGCCATCATCGGCGCGGCCCTGGGCGTGCTGGAGATGCCGCTGCCCCTGCGCCTCACCGGTCTGCTGGCCTTGATGGGTGGCTATGGCGGGCTGGTCTGGTATTCGGCGACAGAGGCCCTGCCGCTGTTGCCCGCCGCGCGACCGCTTGCGGTGCTGGTCCTGTCCTTCGCGGCCTCCACCAGCCTGAACGCCTATCTGGCGCGGCGGGATGGCCAGTTCATCCGCAGTGCCTTCGCGCAATACCTGGCACCGGCCCTGGTCGACGAACTGACACGGCATCCGGAACGGTTGAAGGTCGGCGGTGAGCGCAAGGAAATGAGTTTCCTGTTCTCGGACATTGCCGGGTTCACGAGCCTCAGTGAACGCCTGACCCCGGAACGCCTGTCGAGCCTGCTGAACGGCTACCTGGACGGGATGAGCGAGATCGTCCTGCGCCATGGTGGCACGATCGACAAGTTCATCGGTGACGCGGTCGTCGCGCTGTTCGGTGCACCCACCGCGATGCCGGACCACGCGCGGCGGGCCATCGCCTGCGCCATCGAGATGGATGTCTTCACGGAGGCGTATCGCAAGGAGAACAGCGATGTGACCATGGGCATCACGCGCATCGGCGTGCACAGCGGTGAGGCGATCGTCGGCAACTTCGGTGGTGCCAGCCGCTTCGACTATACCGCGATGGGCGATGCCATGAACATCGCCGCCCGGCTGGAGGCGGCGAACAAGCATTTCGGCACGCGGATCGCCATCAGCGGCCCCTCGGTCGAGATGGCGGGTCTGATGCAGGGTAGCGAGATACCAGACGTCGACGGCTCCTGCGTCCTGCCGATCGGTAACGTCATTTTGAAGGGGAAGAAGCTGCCGGTAACGATTTTCACATGCCTTCGCCATCATGGTGCCGCACTTGCGGCGCGTTATCGTGCGGCCTACGCCGCGCTGGACGCGGATGTGGCGGAAGCATCGCGCCTGCTGGATGCCATCGTGGTCGATGATCGCGACCACCCGCTGGCGCAGTTGCATATCGGGCGATTGCGCGCCGGTGAGACCGGGGCAACTTTCGAGCTGATGGAGAAGTAAACGTGACCGTTGTACGTGAATTCTGCACGAAGTTGGGCTATGTTGCGTCTCGGGTCTGGGAAAGAATGTGAATGACAATGAAAAAGATCAGCAGAATTTCGACCAGCCGCTGGGTTGGCTTTGCCCTCGCCGCACTGATGATGTCGGTGCTGCCGCTGACGCAGGCACGCGCCGCTGATGTCATCGTGCTGGATTCGACCATTTCCGCCTTTGCGCCGGGTACGTCGCTGCCCGCGAATGCCCTGGTCGACATCCCCGATGGCGGATCGATCAGCGTGATGGACGGTGCCGGTGCAACGCGGGTCATTCGTGGCCCCTACTCCGGCGCGATTGCCTCCGATGCGCCATCCGGCGACGGCGGTGTCATGTCCATGCTGAGCCAGTTGGTGAAGGAAGACGAGCGTGAACGCTCCCAGCTTGGTGCCGTGCGTGCCTTTGCCAAGGACGACATGCTGCGCGACCCGCTGGCGATCGATGTATCGCGGAACACCACCTTCTGCCTGCCGCCGTCATCTGCGCCCAAGTTCTGGCGCCCGGGTTCGCTGGACCGCGACACGCGGTTCACCGTGAAGGACTGGTCCAGCAACAATGAACCGCTCGTCGCCTACTGGCGCAAGGGCGACCGGGAACTGGGCTGGCCGCCGACGCTTTCGACCGCGGACGGCACGACGTTCCTGATGAAGGTGGAGGCTGCGAAATCCGCCGCCGAAGTGACGATCCTGAAGGTGCCGGAATCGGTTGGTGGCAACCTGGAGACAATCGTCTGGATGGCCCAGCATGGTTGCCGTGAGCAGGCCCGGCGCATGGTCGGCAGCATTCGTGCGCCGATGACCACGCAGTAATCCCCGGCCGTTCGGGTCGCAGGCGATCCGTTCAAGCCGATCGATCCAGCAGTCCGCGACCCTGTCGCGGGCTGCTGTTCTCGTTCCGGGCCGTGCCGGGTTCAAGGATCGATGCGCGTGCCGGAGTGGTCGCGACCGGGCCGGTGGGGGTCAACCTTTCGGGCGGCGGCCATCAGGGTCATGCATCGGGCGCAATGACGCCCTTGCCGCGTAGCGTCGACCGGCGATCTCGATCTCGTAGCTGGATGCCAGCACGGATCGGGCGTCCTCTCCCGCGCAGGGCACGTGGCCGAGCCCGATCGTCCCCCCCAGGATGTGGCCGTAGTGGCCCGACGTGAGGGTGCCGACGAGCCGGCCGTCGCTAATGATGGCCTCTGTGTGAAACAGCATTGCCGCGGGGTCGGTGACCAGGAACTGCACCATCCGTCGGTCCAGGCCCTCGGCGCGTTTCTGCAGAACGGCATCGCGGCCGATGAAGTCGCCCTTGCCTGTCTTGACGGCAAAGCCCAGCCCGGCCTCCAGCACGTGGTCCTCGTCCGTGATGTCGTGGCCGAAATGCCGGAAACCCTTTTCGATCCGGCATGAATCCATCGCGTGCAGGCCACAGGGCCGCAGGCCATGCACCGCACCTGCTTCCATCAGGGTCTCGAAGACATGCATCGCCATGTCGGTGGAGACATAGAGCTCGTAGCCCTGCTCCCCGACATAGGAAATGCGGTGGGCGCGGGCGAGGCCCATGCCGATCTCCACCTCCCGCGCGGTGCCGAATGGCTGCGCGGCATCGGAGAAATCGTCGGGGGAACAGGCCGACAGCACCGCGCGGGCCTTCGGACCCATCAGGCAGAGCACGGCCTCCCCCGCCGTGACGTCGGTCAGGGTGACGTGGGCGGATGGATCAAGATGCCGCCGCAACCAGGACAGGTCCCGGGTCAGCGTCGCGCCGGGAACCACCAGCAGGTCGTTCGTCTCCGCCAGGCGGGTCACGGTCAGGTCGGATTCGATGCCGCCGCGCGGATTGAGCAGCTGCGTGTGGACGATCCGGCCCGGATCCACGTCCATCGGGTTGGCCATCAGCCGCTGCATGAAGGCCGGTGCGTCCCGGCCCTCCACCCGGATCTTGCCGAAGGACGACATGTCGTAGAGCCCGACGGCTTCGCGCAGTGCGGTGTGCTCGCGGGCCTGTGCGGCAAACCAGTTCTGGCGATGCCAGTCGTGGTCATAGGCCGGTTCCTCCCCCGGCTCGGCGAACCAGTTGGCGCGCTCCCACCCCGCAGTCTCCCCGAACACCGCGCCCCGTGCGGCCAGGGCGTCATGCAGGGGGGATCGCCGGATGCCCCGCGCCGTATCGGGCTGACGATAGGGATAATGGTCGGCATAGAGCAGTCCGAGACTTTCCGTCACCCGCGCCCGCAGGTAGCGCCGATTGCGCTGGAACGGCTGCGCGCGGCGGATGTCCACCTCCCAGAGGTCGAACGGCGGCTCGCCCTCCGCGATCCAGTGGGCCAGCGCGTACCCGGCACCGCCGGACGAGACGATGCCGATGGAATTGTACCCTGCCGCGACC
>CAJYBQ010000259.1 GCA_913064755.1 uncultured Alphaproteobacteria bacterium | reverse complement strand
GGCGGTGGGGGCTTGTGTCTGTGTGCGCGCAGTTTCCTGTCGCGCAGCCGGCTCGTCGTCAGCGAATTCGCGGCGCGGATGAAGGGCGTCTTGCTCGCGGCCGGGCCGCTGAGCGACGCGATGGTCTGGTGGAATGACAATCGCTACACCTTCCTCCTGCGTCTCTCCACCTACGTGCGGGCTGCGATCCTGGCGCGGGAGGCGGCGAATCTGTTCGCCGTGCGCTAAGCGCCGATTGCGACGAACTACAAGTATTGCCAGGACGCCTTCTCTGTCTTCAAGGAAGAGCTGAAGCGGCTGAAGCCCGAAGTGGAATTCGTCGAGGAACAATGGCCGGCGCTGAACAAGATCGATGCCGGTGTCACCGTGCGGGCAATCGAGTCCGCGAAGCCGGATGCCATCTTCAACGTCACCTTCGGCGGCGACCTTGCCGCTTTCGTGCGTGAGGGCAACCTGCGCGGCCTGTTCGAAGGCCGTGACGTCACCAGCCTGCTGACGGGCGAGCCGGAATACCTGGAGCCGCTGGGCGAGGAAACCCCGAATGGCTGGATCGTGACGGGCTACCCCTGGAACGACATCGAGAAGCCGGAGCACAAGAAGTTCGTCAAGGCCTACCAGGATCGCTGGGGCGAGAACCCGAAGACCGGTTCGCTGGTGGGCTACGTGACCTTCCAGGCGATCGCGGCCGCCATCGAGAAGGGCAAGACGGTCCAGACTGAACTGCTGCTGCAGGCCTTCCGCGGGCTTGGTTTCGAATCCCCGCTCGGTACGATCTATTTCCGCCGTGCGGATCACCAGTCCACCATGGGGGCCTATGTCGGCCGCACGTTGCTGCGTGACGGCAAGGGTGAGATGGTCGGCTGGCGCTACGTTTCCGGCCAGGACGTCCTGCCGGGACCGGATGTCGTGAACAAGATCCGCCCGAAGGACGACATCGACTGATCCTGTCGGCGGATTTCTGCCAACAGCCCGATCAACGAGGAAAGGCGGTCTTTGCGGGCCGCCTTTTTTTGTCTCGGCGCTGTCATGGTAAACCAATTTTTCACGACTGACGTCCAGATTGCGGGCATGAACGCGGATTCAGAAGAACAGCAGCATTTCGATGGCGGACTGGATGAGCGGGTTTTCCTGGAGGCTCTGGTCGACACGACCGATGCCATCCTTACCGCGGTCCGTCCTGACGGGACGCTGGTCTGGGTCAACCCCGCCTTTTCCCGTGCCACCGGCTATGGTTTCCAGGAGGCGGTAGGTCGCAAGATCTGGACGTTCCGTCCGCCTGCGCAACAGGACATGGCGCGTTCGCTGTTCGCCGAGGAGGATACCGGCGAGGAAGGCCGCAGGTTCAAGAGCCACTGGCTGACCAGTGACGGTCGAACCGTCTACCTGTCATGGACCACCCGCAACCTGCGGAACCCCGACGGTTCCATTCATCTGCGGCTCGGCACGGCCCAGGATGTTACGGCGGAACGCGAGACGGAAAAACGCGCGGAGCATCTGAGCCTGCTGCTCGACCGTTCGATGGATGCGATGATCCTGATCAGCACGGAACGGCGCATCATCTATTGCAACGAGGCCGCCTGCAAACTCTACCGCACGCCGCGCGGAGAGATGCTTGGCCAGTTGAACCAGATGTTCATTCCGGAAAGCGAAGAAGCCCGGATGAAGGCGTTCAATGACGAGATCAGAAGGACTGAACGCCCTGCCGAGATCGAGACGTGGCGCCGCCGCGGCGACGGTATCCTCATCCCGGTACAGCTGCGCGTCACCCCCCTGATGGATGACGCGGGCGACATCACGGCGTTCGCCAGCGTGTCCTACGACATCAGCGGCAAGCTGGCGCTGGAGGAACGGGGGCGGGAGGCCAGCGAGCGCGCCAAGCTGCTGTCGGACCTGGTCGAGAACCTGAGCGACCCGGTGTTCCACATTCGCCCGGATGGGACCATCGGCTATGTCAACAGCGCCTGCGAGCGCATCTACGGCTATACGGCGGAAGAAATGCTGAACCAGCCGAGCGCGATGCTGCGCCCCAAGGACATGGTCGGCCTGATGGCCAAGTACATCCGCGAAGTACATGAAAGCACGACGCCGGTCGTCGTGGAGACCGAGGCCCTGCACAAGGACGGCCACCGGATTCCGATGGAACTGCGTTCCTCGGCGGTGCGCACCGCCGATGGCAAGCTGCTGGGCATCAGCGGCGTGGTGCGTGACATGACGATGCAGAAGAAGCTGGAAGCCGAACTGCGCAAGGCAGCCGACACGGATGCCCTGACAGGCCTGGCGAACCGCAATCGGTTCGAGCGGGTGGCCGATGCGGAAGTCAAGCGGGCCAACCGGTACGGTCATGGCCTGGCCGTCCTCGTCTGCGATATCGATCACTTCAAGGTGGTCAACGACAGCTACGGCCACGCGGCCGGGGACACGGCCCTGAAGCACTTCGCCAGGATTGTCTCCGACTGCCTGCGACAGCCCATCGACCTGCTCGGGCGGATCGGCGGCGAGGAATTCGCGGTACTGCTTCCTGAAACCGGGCTGGCGGGCGCGACGAGGGTGGCGGAGCGGATACGGCTGGCGCTTGCCGCCTCGACCGTTGTTCACGAGGACAAGACGTTCGGCATCAAGGTCAGCATCGGTGTCAGCCTCTACCACGACGGGGAAAAGAGCATCGAGGCGGTGGTCAAGCGTGCCGACAATGCACTCTACCGCGCCAAGGAGAACGGCCGGAACCGCGTCGAGAGCCAGCCGGTCTAGATCGTTCCACGGCTTGGCATGATGTTGCGGGCCGTCTCGTCGGACGGTTGAACGACCCGGTTCGGGTCACGGGTCCACGTTGCCGTAACGCAGCGCGGGAAAGAAGTCGCCACGTCCGGCCGGTGACCAGTCCAGGAACGTCCAGAGCGGCCACGCGGGGTCCATGTGTCGCGGATGACCGCTCCATTCCCGCGCGAAGAGTTCCGTTGCCCAGAAATGCCGGATCACGCCATCCCCACGCTGAAACACGTTCAGCATCGGCCACTGCGCCCCGTCGGGACTTTCGCCGTGGTAGCTGCGGTTGTAGTCCGTGCCGGCGAACGACAGGGCCCGGATGTGCTTCCACCCCCGCGCCGCCGTGACCTGGGCCGCCTGCGTGCTGCTGCCGCCGATCCCGACCTCCAGCCCGATGCGGGCGCGGATATGCGGTGCGGCACCGTCGAGCGCATCGACAAGGCCGGTGCACATCGGGCAGGGGGCCGTTTCGTCCGTGCCAACCATGAAGCTGTAGAGCGCCAGCGTGTCCTGACCGTCTGCGAACAGGTCGCTGAACCGGACAGGTCGGCCCGCCATGTCGTGGAACAGGTAGTCCTGGGGAACTTCGCCACCCGGGGGCAATGCCCGCCGCATCGCGGCCACCTCCTCCGTTCGTTGCCGCAGGTCGGCCTCCGCGTCCAGCAGTTCATCGCGGGCCGCCCGATAGGCAGCATTCTCGTTGGGGAATTCGAGGGTCATCGGGGCACCTCATCCTTCATTTCGGCATTCAATTTACTATATAGTTAAATAATGATCTGTGCAAGCCAGCCCGTGCAGATCGGCAACTGTCGTTTCCTGTCATTTTGTCGCGAAAACGACTTCCGCGGGTCGTGCAGAAGCAATGATGCCGCCAGAACCGGCCCGCATAGTGATGCAGCAGCGTTCCTTGTTCGGAGTGATGAGCATGGCGGAAAAAGTGGTCGTGTACTGGCGGGACATCCCGGCGCAGGTCATCGTGCGCAAGGGGCGCAAGCGCGCCACGCTGGAATTGCCCGAACGTTTCATCAAGGCCATCGACCGCACGGCCATGAAGGTCGGCGCGCAGGATTCGGAAGCTTACCTGGAGGCCTGGCGAAGGGGTGACCCGGTGACCTGCGGCGACGACCTGGAGCAGGAAGTGGCCCTGGCCGCAGCGGCGCTGGAACAGGATTTCTCCCAGGAACAACTGAACGCTCTGGTCACCAACGGGGGCTATGCCGATGTCTGACATGATCCGCCTTGGTGGGACGCCGCGCATCGGCGCATCGATCGAGGCAACGCCGAAGCAGGTGCTCGACACCGCGGATCTCGCCGGCCTGTTCCCGGTCAACACGCGGGTCTACCTGACCGATCTCGGTACGGATGACACCGACCGGCTGGTGCGTGCCGCCAGGACCCTGCAGGATTGCGGCTTTGTCGCCGTGCCGCACATCGCCGCCCGCCGACTTGCGTCGTGGGAAGCGTTCGAGGCGCGGGTGCGTGCGTTCTCCGAGGAAGCGGGCGTGAACGAGGCGCTGGTCATCGCGGGCAGCCCCGACCGTCAGCTCGGGCCGATCCCCGCCTCCATCGACCTGCTGGAGAGTGGCGTCTTCGACCGTTACGGCTTCGCGCGCATCGGTGTTGCCGGCCATCCGGAGGGCAGTCCCGACATTTCCGACGACGTGCTCGACCTCGCCATCCAGCAGAAGAACGACTTCGCCAACCGCACGGACGCCGACCTCTACATCGTGACCCAGTTCGGGTTCGATGCCGGCAGTTTCGTGCGCTGGGCCAACCGCATCACCGCCGCGGGCAACCGCCTGCCGGTGCACATGGGTGTCGCAGGCCCGTCGAAGCTGACGACCTTGCTGAAATACGCGGCCATGTGCGGCGTCGGCCCGTCCCTGGGGTTCCTGAGGAAGCGCGCGAGTTCCATCACCGCGCTGGCCACCGGTTATTCCCCGGAACCGGTTGTCGCGCCGCTGGAGGCCGCCTGGGCGGCTGATCCGGCCGGCCCGGTGCGCCAGATGCATGTCTTTCCGTTCGGTGGGCTGAAGAAGACCAGCGAGTGGCTGCATGAGCGCGGCAGCTGGGTCAACGGCCAGCCCGTCGCCACCGACACCCAGCCGATCAGGATCGAGGCCCGTTCATGACCCGCACCCTCATCAGTTCCGCCAGTCGCGAGATCTTCATCGGCTTCGACCAGCCGTTCTGCGTGATCGGGGAGCGTATCAACCCGACCGGCCGCAAGCTGCTCGCCGCCGAGATGAAGGAAGGCGATTACAGCCGGGTGGAAGCCGATGCGCTGGCCCAGGTTGCTGCCGGGGCCACCATGCTGGACGTCAATGCCGGCATCCCGCTGGCGGATGAGCCGCGCATCCTGGCGGAGACGATCCAGCTGGTGCAGTCGCTGGTCGACGTGCCGTTGTCGATCGATTCCTCCATCATCGACGCGCTGGAGGCCGGACTGGCCGTCTACCAGGGCAAGGCGCTGGTCAATTCGGTCACGGGAGAGGATGAATCCCTCGACCGCGTCTTGCCGCTGGTGAAGAAGCACGGGGCTGCCGTGGTCGCGATCTCCAACGACGAGACCGGGATCTCCACCGACCCGGACGTGCGCTACGCGGTGGCGAAGAAGATCGTGGAACGTGCGGCGGACTACGGCATCGCGCGCGAGGACGTGGTGGTCGATCCGCTGGTCATGCCCGTCGGGGCCATGAATGATGCCGGTCGGCAGGTGTTTCAGCTGCTGCGGCGCCTGCGGGAGGAACTGAAGGTCAACACGACCTGCGGCGCGTCCAACATCAGCTTCGGCCTGCCCAATCGCCGCGTCATGAACGGCCATTTCCTGTCCATGGCCGCCGCCATGGGCATGACCTCCG
>CAJYBQ010000258.1 GCA_913064755.1 uncultured Alphaproteobacteria bacterium | reverse complement strand
GATGCGACCGACAGGTTGGCGTGCCGAGTCAGGCGATGCTCGGGCGCGAAACGCTCCTCAAGGGGCGTATGCGCAAGGGGCCGCTGGCGCCGGACGTCAAGGCCAAGGTGATCGCGCGCGGCACGCCCGGTTTCTCCGGTGCCCACCTCGCCAACCTGGTGAACGAGGCTGCCCTTCTGGCGGCGCGCAAGAACCGTCGCGTCGTCGCCATGCAGGAACTGGAAGATGCCAAGGACAAGGTCATGATGGGGGCCGAACGCCGCTCCATGGTCATGACCGAGGACGAAAAGAAGCTGACCGCATATCACGAAGGCGGGCACGCGCTGGTCATGATACATGCCAAGGGGCATGAGCCCCTGCACAAGGTCACCATCATCCCGCGCGGCCGGGCGCTTGGCCTGACCATGTGGCTGCCGGAACGCGATAAGTATTCGCAATCCGAACTGGAGCTTCACGCCAGCATCGCCAGTATGTTTGGTGGCCGGGTTGCCGAAGAGATGATTTGCGGCAAGGAGAATGCCACGACCGGGGCATCGCAGGATATTCAGCAGGCGACCAAGCTGGCGCGAGCCATGATTACGGAATACGGCTTCAGCGATGTGCTGGGCCCGCTTCGCTATTCGGAGAACGAGGAAGAAGTGTTCCTTGGCCATTCGGTGACGCAGCGCAAGAACATTTCGGAAGCGACGCAGCAGCTGATTGATGAGGAAACCCGCCGTCTGGTCAACAGGGGCGAAAAGACGGCGCGTGAAATCCTCACCGAACATCTTGACGATCTCCACACCATCGCCAACGGCTTGCTGGAGTACGAAACCCTGTCCCGCGAGGAAATTGACATCCTGATCAGTGGTGGAACAATTTCGCGAGGCAGCGACGAAGACCAGACACCGCCCAGCGGGGCAAAGTCATCGGTGCCGTCCAGCGGCTCGATGGGGGGCAATGTCGGCGGTATCGATCCGGAACCGCAGCCCGGCAGCTAATTTCCTGTTGCTGGCAGGGCTGCGTTCGCTATGGCGTTCCTGTATGCTGACGCGGTTGTTTCAACCAGCACACTTGCCTGATATTGATAGAGGGACGGGATGGCCCGGAAATTTTTCGGAACGGATGGAATCCGTGGTCGCGCAAATGTCGAACCGATTACCCCATCGACAGTTTTGAACCTCGCCATGGCCGCCGGACAGCATTTCCGGCGTGGCAACCACCGGCATCTTGTCGTGATCGGCAAGGATACCCGCCTCTCCGGCTACATGCTGGAACCCGCGCTGGCCGCCGGTTTCACCTCCGTCGGCATGGACGTGGTCATGGTCGGGCCGCTGCCGACCCCGGCCATCGCCATCCTGACCCGGTCCCTGCGCGCCGACATGGGGGTCATGATCTCCGCCTCCCACAACCCGTTCGAGGACAATGGCATCAAACTGTTCGGGCCGGACGGGTTCAAGCTGTCCGACGAGACCGAGGTCGCCATCGAGGAGGAAATGGCCAAGGCCAGCCAGGGCAGCCTGGCGGCGGCCAGCAACCTGGCCCCGGCCAAGCGGCGGGAGGACGCGGGCGGCGGCGTTCTTGAGGTCGTGGAGAACACCCTCCCGGGCGGCCGCACCCTGAACGGGCTGAAGGTCGTGGTCGATTGCGCCAACGGGGCCGCCTACAAGGTCGCGCCGACGGCGCTGTGGGAACTGGAGGCCGACGTGATCTCGGTCGGTGTCGCGCCCAATGGCACCAACATCAACGACGGCTGCGGGTCCACGGATACCGAGATGCTGCGCCAGAAGGTGCTGAAGCTGGGGGCCGACGTCGGCATCGCGCTGGACGGGGACGCCGACCGCCTGATCATGGTGGACGAGAAGGGTCAGGAAGTGGACGGCGACCGCCTGATGGGGCTGATCGCGACCCACATGGCCCGCCAGCAGCGGCTGAAGGGCGGCGGCCTGGTTGCCACCGTCATGTCCAACCTGGGGCTGGAACACTACATGAAGGGCCAGGGCCTGGACCTGATCCGCACCCAGGTCGGCGACCGCTACGTGGTCGAACGCATGCGGGCGGATGGCTACAACGTCGGCGGCGAGAAATCCGGCCACATCGTGCTGACCGATTACGCCACCACCGGTGACGGCACCCTGGCCGCGCTGCAGGCCCTGTCCGCGATTGCCGAGACGGGCAAGCCGGTGTCGGAGGCCGTGGCCCTGTTCGACCTGCTGCCGCAGGTGCTGAAGAATGTCCGCTTCGGGGCCGGGGCACCGCTGGAAGACCGCACCGTGAAGGCCGCGATTGCCGAGGGCGAGGCACGGCTGGCCGGCATGGGCCGGGTGCTGATCCGCAAGTCGGGGACCGAACCGCTGATCCGCGTCATGGCGGAAGGTGACGACGAGGGGCTGGTCGAGAACGTGGTCGACGACATCTGCGCCGCGATCAAGGGCGTCGCGTCCGGTGGCTGACGCCGACGGCACGACCGAACGGGGTTCGCGCGGGCGGGTCCTGATCATCGCCGGGTCGGATTCCGGCGGCGGTGCCGGCATCCAGGCCGACCTGAAGACGGTCACCGCGCTGGGCGGCTACGCCGCGACCGCGATCACCGCCCTGACCGCACAGGACACCCTGACCGTCCACGCCATCCAGGAAGTGCCCGAACCCTTCATCGCGCGGCAGATCGCGGTGGTGGCCGACGACATCGGTGCCGATTGCGTCAAGACCGGCATGCTGCACCGGCGGTCGGTGATCGAGGTGGTGGCCGAAACACTGGAGACGCACCTGCCGGGCGTGCCGGTGGTGATCGACCCGGTCATGGTGGCAAAGGGCGGCGCGCGGCTGCTGGATGACGACACGACGGGGACACTGATGGCGCTGCTGCTGCCCCGCGCGACCCTGCTGACGCCGAACCTGCCGGAGGCGGAGGTGCTGACCGGCATGACCATCACCACGGTGGCGGACATGGAACGCGCGGCGGAGAAGCTGCTGGCAGCGGGTGCCCGTGCCGTGCTGCTGAAAGGCGGTCACCTGGCGGGGCCGGACCTGACCGACCTGCTGCTGACCGGCGACGGACAGCGGCATGTCTTCACCGGCCAGCGGATCGAGACCCGCCACACTCATGGCACCGGCTGCACCACCGCCTCCGCCGTGGCCTGCGGCATCGCGCAGGGACTGGACCTGCATGATGCCACCGTGCGGGCGCGGGACTACGTGCGGACGGCCATCCTGACCGCCCCCGGCCTCGGCCAGGGCCACGGTCCCCTGAACCACGGCCACACGATGCGGTAGATCGCTCCATGGTCTGAAGATCTCACCGCCTCGGGGAAGGGCGCACGGCGCCACCTTCCGCCTGGCCCTGCGGGAACTCAGTCCTGGCAGGAGCTCAGTCCTGGCCGCGGTCGGTGCCGCGAATCTCGTCCAGGCGGTCCTGCAGGTCGGCATGGGCAAGCTGGCGGCGGGCGTCGACGGCCTGGCGGGCGGCACTCTGCGGCATGCCGATGTCGATCAGCAACCCCTCGGCCAGGTGCAGCCCGGCCTCCAGCGCTTCCGGCACCACCTGGTTCGCACCCTTCCGCGCGAGGCGCGATGCATGCGCATTGTCGCGGGCGCGGGCATGAATGATCAGGTTGGGCCAGTTGCGGCTGACGACCTCCACGATCCGCTCCGCGTCCAGCTGCCGGTCCCGGGCGACAACCAGCGCCGCCGCCCGGTCCGCGCCGAGCCGTTTCAGCATCTCCGGATGGCTGGCATCGCCGAAGCCGACGCCACGGCCTTCGCGCCGGTAGCGGGTGACCCGCTGGGGATCGATGTCGATGCTCACATGGTCGATTTCCTGCGACGACAGGGTACCGGCGACGGACCGCCCGACCCGGCCGTAGCCAACCACGATGACGTGCTCCGACAGGTCCTCCGACGGTTCCGCCCCCATGGCACCGCGTTTCGCCGACCGGTTCTCCAGCCGGATGGCAAGGCGCAGCCCGATATTGGCCATAAGGGGCGTGATCATCATGGTCAGGCTGGCCACGATCAGCATGAACTGCGCCGTATCGGCGGGCAGCAGGCCCAGGGTCAGGGCCATGCCCACGACCAGGAAGGCGAATTCCCCGCCCTGGAACAGCAGGATGCCGCTTTCCAGCGCCACGTGCAGCGGCTGCCCGAACAGCCGCGCCAGCACGAAGATGATCGGGATCTTGATCAGCATCAGGCCGACCACGGACGCGGCCAGCCATTCCGGGCTGTTGGCCAGGCTGGTGATGTCGATGCCCATGCCGACCGAAACGAAGAACAGGCCCAGCAGCAGCCCCTTGAAGGGCTCGATATCCACCTCGATCTGGTGCCGGTAATCGGTCTCGGCCATCAGCAGCCCGGCGAGGAAGGCACCAAGCGCCATCGACAGGCCCGCCATCTCGGTCGCCACGGCGATCCCGATGATCAGCAGCAGGACCAGTGCCAGGAACATCTCCGGCCCCGCTTCGCGGCCCAGTACCTTGAAGACCGGCCGGATGACGAAGCGCCCGACGACCATGATCAGCACCACGGCCACCGCCGCCTGGGCCATGGCCAGGCCGAACGCCAGCGCGGGGGACCCGTCACCCCGGGCGGCCAGCGCCACCACCAGGAACAGTATCGGCAGCACGGCCAGGTCCTGGAACAGCAGGATGGCAAAGCTGGTCCGTCCGGTGGGTGTCGCCATGCGTCCCCGTTCGGCCAGCAGCTGCATGACGACCGCCGTGGACGACAATGCGAAACTGGCCCCCAGCACGATGGATGCGGCGGTGCCGTTGCCGAACCAGGACGCCACCAGGCCGATGACCGTGCCGGTGATCAGCACCTGCGCCCCGCCCAGCCCGAAGACCAGCCTGCGCATGGCGCGCAGCCGTTCCAGCGACAGTACGAGACCGATCATGAACAGCAGGAAGACCACGCCCAGTTCGGCGATGGAACGGACCGATTCCGGGTCACCGATGGTGACCACGTGCAGCCAGGGGAAGGTATCGGCGAAGCGCGGCACGCCGAACGGGCCGAGGATGATGCCGACGATCAGGAAACCCAGCACCGGGCTGATGCGCAACCGTTGCAGGATCGGCACGAAGACACCCGCCGCCGCCAGGAACACCAGCAGTTCGCGGAGGGCGCCGGAGCCTTCATGCATGATTCCGCTCCCCCTGCGTGATCGTTCGATCGACAAAGGATAGCGGCATCAAACGGGGCCTTCCATAAGCAGGATGCCGGGGCCACCCACAACAGCGTGCATGGCCCGGGACATTCAGGTTCGGGCCTGCATCAGCGCGGCAGCAGCGTCTCACCCATCAGGAATTCGTCCACCGAGCGGGCGCACTGGCGTCCTTCGCGAATGGCCCAGACCACCAGGCTCTGGCCGCGACGCATGTCCCCGCAGGCAAAGACGTTCTCGCACGACGTCCGGTAATCGTCCGTATTGGCCAGCACCAGCGGTGCTGCCGGCGGCATGGCATGCATCAGCCCCAGCGCCAGTTTCGCCCCGCCGACCCCGCCGGACAGCGCCAGACAACGCGGATTGCTCACCGGAACAGATCCTCGGACACGTCTCGGATCAGGCCTTTCGCCGGGATCTCAGGGCCGGACCGGTCGGCCCCGCGGAACAGCACGCCCGGCGCCCCTTCCCCCCCCCGCCCCCGCGCGCTCGCCCCGGCCGCGG
>CAJYBQ010000257.1 GCA_913064755.1 uncultured Alphaproteobacteria bacterium | reverse complement strand
GTTGCTGGAGCAGTCGTCGGTCCTGACGAATCGCGACGATGGGTATGTCGAGGGTGCTGAAGCGCTGAGTGTCCGCCTGAACAGCGCGTCGATCGTCTTCCTGAGATTGCAGGACATCTACCGGAATCCGGAATTCTCGGAGCGCCGCAGAAAGGTCGTTGTCGGCAAGCTGATCGCCATCATGAATTCCGCGATGGCCCGTGTGGACGAGATCATCGTCAATGCCAGGGCGCTGGAACAGGAAACCGGCGATCGGAACATCTACATGATCCTGTGCATGCTGGGTGTCTTCGTTCTTGCTGCAATCGGCATCCTGAGCGCGATGGTCACCCAGATACTGCCATCCGTTGATCGCATCATGAACATTGCCGGACGCATTGGCGAAGGTGATATCAAGAGCGAGGTCGTGACGCAGCGGGATGACGAATTCGGCGATATCGAGAAGTCGCTGGAGGCAATGCGCAGGAACCTGGAGAAGAATCACCGGCAACTGGATGATGCGCGCAGGGAAGCGGAGGTGGCCAACGAGGCAAAGACGCAGTTCCTGGCCAACATGAGCCACGAACTGCGCACGCCGCTGAATGCGGTCATCGGTTTCTCCGACATGCTGGCGATGCAGCGGTCGAAGGTCCTGGACGCGGAGAAGATCCGTGACTATGCGGGCAGCATCTCGCAGGCCGGATACCACTTGCTGGACCTGATCAACGATCTGCTCGATTTCGCCAAGATCGAAGCCCGGGAAGTCGAACTGTGCCGGGAGCCCTTCGCCATTTGCGAAGAGGTAGGCAGCATCCGTTCGGTCTTCGAAGTGCTGGCGCAGGAAAATCAGGTGGAGCTGGCGATCGTCGAGAACGGCCCGGCGGTCGTCGTGAACGGCGACCCGGTAAGGTTCCGCCAGGTGCTCTACAACCTGGTCTCGAACGCGATCAAGTTCAGCGCCGGTGGCGCGGTCAGGGTCGAGACCTCGTCCGAAAGACTGGACGGGGGTCGCATGGCGCTGGAAATCAGGGTGCACGACACCGGCATCGGTGTCCCCCACGATCGCCTTGACGCCATTTTCAATCCCTTCTCCCAGTCCGACAGCAGCATCACGCGCCGGTTCGGCGGGACGGGGCTGGGATTGCCGATATCCCGGACACTCGCGCGACTGATGGGGGGCGATGTCACCGTCGAGAGCGTGCCCGGTGTCGGGTCGACCTTCACAGCCACCTTCGTCTTCGAGGATGTGTCGACGACTGTCGTTGACGCGGCGGGACAGACCGGCAGGCAGCCATCCGGCACTCCGATCGACCTGGGTCTTTCCGTCATCGCGGTGGACGACATATCCTCCAACCGCGAAGTCATCGAGGTCATGCTGGCCGACCTGGGGTGCAAACCGGTCGTTTTCGACAATGCTTCCGACGCGATCGCGTGGGTCAGGAACAACGACGTCGACGCCGTCATGATGGATATCAACATGCCGGACGTGGACGGCATAACCGCGGCGCGGGAAATCCGGAATCTGCCCTGCGAGAAACGCAATGTCCCGATCTTTGCCTGGACGGCCGACGTGACCAGCCCCGAACTGCGCATGGATGGCGTGGACTGGGCCGGCAGGCTCACGAAACCGGTAACCCGGGAGGCCCTGGCCCTGGCCCTGTGCGACGTGGTGCCGAGGAACGTCGCCGCCTGAGATGGTCGGCCCGCATCCGCGCCGGTTCCGTTGGGTCGGCTGATCCAGGATGCGCGGGCAGGCGTTGAAACGTTTCACGCCGCATCGCCGTGTGCTACAGCCAAGGTCGCGCAAGCTGGCACGGGATCGAACATGACCGACGTTGACGGAACTGCAGTGGATGCGGCGGGAAACCCCGCCAGGGCGGACGAGAAACTGTCGCTGACACCGTCGCGCCAGTTCGGCTCCTGGCTGCGTGACATGGATGTCAGCCTGGGGTTTTCCACCTACCAGGCGGGGAAGATGTTCCTGATCGGGCGGCGCGACGACGGTCGCCTGTCGGTGTTCGAGCGTACCTTCAACCGCTGCATGGGCATGTGGGCGGACGGGCAGACGATCTGGCTGAGTTCCCTCTACCAGCTGTGGCGGTTCGAGAACATCCTGCCGGCCGGTCAGTCGCACCAGGGCTATGACCGGGTCTATGTCCCGCAGGTCGGCTATACCACCGGCGACATCGACACCCACGACATTGCGGTGACGGCGGAGGGGAAGGTCAATTTCATTTCCACGCTGTTCGGCTGCATCGCGGAACCGAGCGAGCGGCATTCCTTCAGGCCGATCTGGAAACCGCCGTTCCTGTCGAAACTGGCGGCGGAGGACCGCTGCCACCTGAACGGCCTGGCCATGCGGGACGGCGCACCCGGGTTCGTGACGGCGGTCAGCCGTTCCGACGTGGCCGATGGCTGGCGTGACCGTCGCGTTGATGGTGGCGTTGTCGTCGATGTCGTCTCGAACGAGATCGTGGCGGAGGGGCTGTCGATGCCTCACAGCCCGCGCTGGCACAATGGCAAGCTGTGGCTGTCCAACGCCGGGACGGGTGAATTCGGCTTCATCGACATGGACAAGGGCAGGTTCGAGCCGGTGGCCTTCTGCCCCGGGTTCCTGCGGGGCCTGACCATGGTGGGCGACTACGCCGTGCTCGGCCTGTCGAAGCCGCGCGAGAACAAGACCTTCAGCGGTCTGCCGCTGGATGAGCGGTTGCGCGGTGCCGATGCGGAACCCCGCTGCGCGATCTATGTCATCGACCTGCGCACCGGCGATATCGTGCACTGGCTGCGGATCGACGGGGTGGTGGAGGAACTCTACGACGTCACCCTGATGCCCGGCGTGCAGCGCCCGATGGCGATCGGCTTCGTCAGTGACGAGATTCGCCGAATCCTGACGGTCGATGACGCGGACTGGACCGGTTGACCCGCGGCCTCGTATGTATGGCCGAGAGACATTTTCCGAACTTCAATGATCTGACGACAGGACATTTCCATGACTGACACGAAACCTACCATCGCGGTTCTGGGCGGGACAGGTGATCTGGGCGGCGGGCTGGCATTGCGCTGGGTTCGCGCCGGATACCCGGTCGTGATCGGCAGCCGCACGGCGGACAAGGCCGAAGCCTCCGCCGCGGAACTGAACGCGCGTTTCCCCGGTTCCGGCGTTCAGGGTACCGACAACCTTGCCGCCGCCGCCGCCGGGCAGATCGTGGTCATGACCGTGCCGTTCTCCCACCATCGCCCGACACTGGAATCCGTTCGTGACCTGGTGCAGGGCAAGATCGTGGTGGATGTCACCGTGCCGCTGGTGCCGCCCAAGGTGAGCCGGGTGCAGATGCCGCCGGAGGGTTCCGCAGGCAAGGCCGCGCAGGACTTCCTCGGGCCGGACGTGCAGGTCGTCTCCGCCTTCCAGAACGTGGCTGCGGACCACCTGGCCGACCTGGACCATGACCCCGATTGCGATGTGCTGGTCGCCGGCAACGTGGTTGCGGCGCGGGAGCAGGTGATCGAACTGGTCGAAGCCTGTGGCATGAAGGGATACCACGTCGGCCCCATCGACAATGCCGCGGTGGCCGAGGCGCTGACGTCCGTGCTGATCTTCATGAACAAGCGCTACAAGAGCCCCGGCGCGGGTATCCGCATCACCAACATACCCGAGGCGGACTGACCGACGCCGACGGGGCGGAGCGTGGAAACGATGCGGCGGCTTGAACTGATCGGGCTGGACGGCTTGCCGGAGGTGCTGCCGGGGACCGACCTGTGCGCATTGATCGTCGGTGCGGCAGGGCAGTCGGCCGGCGGCCTGCGGGACGGTGACATCGTTGCCGTGGCGCAGAAGGTCATTTCGAAGGCCGAGGACCGCTATGTCGTGCTGGACGACGTGGTGCCATCACCGCGCGCGATCCGCATCGCGGCGCAGTGCGACAAGGATCCGCGCCAGGTGGAGGTGGTCCTGTCCGAAGCCTCCGAAGTGGTGCGCCATCGCCCCGGTGTCCTGATCGTCCGCCACCGCCTGGGCCATGTGCTTGCCAATGCGGGTATCGATGCGTCCAACGTGCCGCGTGACGCCCGGGGGCGGGACCGGGTGCTGCTGCTGCCGCGTGACCCGGATGGCAGCGCGGCCGCGCTGCGTGCCGAGCTGATGCTGGCGACCGGCGTCGACCTCGCCGTGGTGATCAACGACAGTCCGGGCCGGGCCTGGCGGGTGGGCAGCGCGGGTATCGCCATCGGTGTCGCCGGTCTGCCCGCGGTGCAGGACCTGCGCGGTCAGCCAGACCGTGATGGCCGGGAACTGCAGGCCAGTGAACTCGGCATCGCCGACGAGGTCTCCGCCGCCGCCTCCATCGTCATGGGGCAGGGGGCGGAGGGCATGCCGGTCGTGCTGGTCCGCGGCATGAGGTTCGATGGCCCGCACGGCACCGCACACGCGCTGGTGCGCCAGCCTGACATGGACCTGTTTCGATGACCGGGCGCGCCATTGCCTATCTTTCGGGCGGTGTCGGCGGGGCCAAGCTGGCGCTGGGGCTGTCCCGGATGCTGCCAGCCGAGGACCTGTGCATCATCGCCAACACGGGTGATGACTTCGATCATCTTGGCCTGCGGATCTGCCCCGACATCGACACGCTGGTCTATACCCTGTCCGGCAAGGCGAACCTCGAACAGGGCTGGGGCCGGGCCGGTGAAACCGACAGCTTCATGACCGCGATGCGGGAACTTGGTGGACCGGACTGGTTCTTCCTTGGTGACCACGACCTGGCCATGCATGTCGAGCGGACGCGACGTCTGAACGCCGGTGTGCGGCTGACCGACGTGACCGACCACCTGGCCACCGCGCTCGGGGTCGGTCCACGCATCCTGCCGATGACGGACGAAGCCGCGCCGACGATCATCGAGACGACCGAGGGCGCGCTGGCGTTCCAGGACTATTTCGTGCGCCTGCGTGCTGCCCCGACCGTCACCGGCTTCATCCTGCATGGTGGTGCGCCTGTCGCGCCGACGGCGGAGGTCATGGCCGCGCTGGACGCACCGGAGATGGTGATCATCGGGCCGTCCAATCCCTTCATCTCCATTGATCCGATCCTTGATCTGCCGGGTATCCGGGATCGGTTGCGCGTGCTGAAGCAGGCCGGAACACCGGTCGTTGCCGTGTCGCCTATCGTCGGCGGCGACGCCATCAAGGGACCGACGGCAAAGATGTTCCGGGAACTGGGCGAGACGCCGAGCGTCGGTGCCATTGCCGCGCGCTATCGCGACGTCGTCAGCCACCTCGTGATCGATGACGTGGACAGCGGGGATGCCGCGCGAATTGCCGGGTCGGGCATCCGGGTCGCGGTGACGGCGACTGTCATGCGGTCCATCGAGGACCGGATCGCGCTGGCGCGGACCATACTGGGCGGCGCTTGAGACTTTCCGGTCCCGGCCCGATGCATCGGGCCGGGTCAGGCGGTGACGGATTTGCAGGTCAGGAAGCGGGCTTGGTCTCCGCCGCGGCCGCCGCTATCGTCGTCTACGTGGGGTCGGGTGAGGGCTCTTGGAGAGTGGTCAGCGCATCCAACGTCACGGGCAGGCGTCTCGCTCCTCGCTGTCTCATGTCAGGCCTCACACTCTGCCTTACCGGCGTGTGCGCCCTAGACCGACGTCAGCACACACGTCGCCTATCCTATACGAGTTT
>CAJYBQ010000256.1 GCA_913064755.1 uncultured Alphaproteobacteria bacterium | reverse complement strand
CCAGTCCATGGATCTCCGGGTCCGGCGTGATCGTGCCCAGCAGCTTGCAGCAGGCGCCGTCTTCACTGGCCAGCCATTCCTGCAGGACGGTCACGTCGTCCATGACCGCGTCCAGACGGCCGCTGGCGATGTCCAGCTTGTACTCGTCGGCGGTCGGATAACCGCGCACGGTGCTGTCGGTATACTTCGCCTCTGCGAAGTTGGAATGGGTCGTGGACCCCTGGACGCCGATCGCGGCATCGGCCAGGTCCGCAGGCAGCGGGCCGGTCAGCTTCGAATCCTTCGGGACCGCCACCGCCGGCGGCGTGTTGTAGTACTTGTCGGTGAAATCGACCTTCTTCTTGCGTTCATCCGTGATCGACATCGACGCGATGATCGCGTCGTACTTGCCCGCCTGCAGCGCGGGGATGATGCCGTCCCAGTCCTGCGTGACGAAGGTGCATTCGGCCTTCATCTCCGCGCACAGCGCCTTGGCGATGTCCACGTCGAACCCCTCCAGCGTGCCGTCCGCCGTCAGATTGTTGAACGGAGGGTAGGCGCCTTCCGTCCCGATCTTCAGCTTCATGCCGTCGGCCTGGGCCGAGGAAAGCGCCGCCGCGGTGGCCAGTGCCGCCGCCGCAAGGGTCAGGTGTTTCAGGAACCGCATTGTGATTGTCTCCCAGTTATGTCGGGTTCGTTGTCGCCTGCATCCCAATGCGAATTGCCCTCCGGTTCAATCGGAATCACGCAAATGCAGCCAGATTCACCGAAACAGTCCGCATTTACGCCGGGGAAGCCCGTGTCGAACGCGGCCGACCGCCGTTCGATCGGGCGCGCAGGATTCCATCCGGGCGTTGCCTGCCCTATTGTCGGCGCGGGGCGGTCACGCTACGTGGACAGCCTGTGTCCAGTATCCAGGGGGAGGAATCCAATGAAAGCGATGTTGTGCCGCGAATGGTGCGGGCCGGACGATCTGAAGCTCGAGGAAGTGGCATCGCCGGAACCGGGTGCGGGTGAAGTGCGCATCGACGTGCATTGTGCCGGGGTGAATTTCCCCGATCTGCTGATGATCGCGGGCAAGTACCAGTTCAAGCCGCCGTTCCCGTTCTCTCCCGGCATGGAAGTGGCCGGTGTCGTTTCCGCCGTGGGCGCGGGCGTCACCGGCTTCAAGCCCGGCGACCGGGTGATGGCCATGACCAGCAACGGCGGCGGCTATGCCGAACAGGCCGTGGCCGAAGCCACCAAGACATTCCTGCTGCCCGACGGCGTGACCTTCGACCAGGCGGCGGGTTTCCCGGTGACCTACGGCACGACCTACCACGCGCTGAAGGACCGTGGCGAATTGCAGCCCGGCGAGGTGCTGCTGGTCCATGGTGCCTCCGGCGGTGTCGGCCTGAACGCCGTGGAACTGGGCAAGCGCATGGGCGCGACGGTCATCGGCACGGTCGGGTCCGACGCCAAGATGGACATCGTGCGCCAGTACGGTGCGGATCATGTCTTCAACTATTCGGAGCATTCGATCCGCGAGAAGGTCAAGGAACTGACCGGCGGCGCGGGTGCCGACGTGATCTACGATCCCGTGGGCGGTGACGCATTCGACGAATCCATGCGCTGCATCGCCTGGGGCGGTCGTCTGCTGGTCATCGGCTTCGCGTCCGGACGCATTCCGGAGGCCAAGGCCAACCTGGTGCTGCTGAAGCAATGCCAGATCGTCGGCGTCTTCTGGGGAGCCTGGACCCAGAAATTCCCCGACGAGTGCCGCAACCAGTTCAACACGCTGCTCGGCTGGTGTGCCGAGGGCAAGCTGAAGCCGCATGTGTCCATGCATTTCCCGCTGACCGATGCACCGGAGGCCATGAAGGCCCTGGCCGCGCGCAAGGCCACGGGCAAGGTCATCATCAACGTGCGCTGACCTTCCGGCCGACGCGGCCCCTATCTGCGGGCTTCTCGGCCAGGTTCATGCCAGACAGGAAACGCACCGGTTCGCAACGTGGGCCGGTGCGTTTCCACATTCTGGAGAATCTTTCTAGCGGCGCTCCGCATGCAGGACACCATCGGCGGCCAGTTTCTCGATCTCGGCCGCCGACATGCCGATCACCTCGGCCAGCACCGAACGGTTGTGCTCCCCCAGCCACGGCGCGGTCAGGGCCAGTTCATCGGGAAATTCCGAGAAGTTCAACGGCGTTCCCGGTATCGAGAAGGTTCCAAGCCCCCGGTCATCGATCTGGCGCACCGTGCCACGCTCTATCATGTGGGGATGCTTCACCGCATCGGCGACGCTCAATACCGGCGCGCAGGGAACCCGCTCCGCCTCCAGCGCCTCCAGGCCGGCGGCATCTGACGGCAGGCTGGCAAGCCACCCCTCGATCAGTTCCGTCAGTGCCTGCTGGTTCCGCATCCGCGCCTCGTTGTCCACGAAACGCGGGTCCTCGACCAGGTCCGGTCGCTGCATCGCCTTGCAGACCCGCGCCCACTGGTCGCCCAGCGCCACGAGCATCAGGTATCCGTCCCGCGCCTTGAACACGCCAATCGGGGCAACCAGCGGATGATACCTGCCGGTCCGGTTGGGCTGGATCTCGCCCTGGCTGAGCGTGTGCGCCTGCACGTTGATCTCGTGGCAATGGAAGTAGAAATCCACCAGCGAGATATCGAGGTACTGACCGACACCCTGCCCCGCTTCCCGGCCTTCACCCCCGCCCCGCGTGCGCTCGCGGTAGAACAGCGCACCATTGATGGCTGCCAGCGCCGTGATTCCCGTCCCCACGTCGCCGATCGCCAGTCCCACCACGGGGGGTGGTCCATCCGGCTCCCCGATCATCGACGTCACCCCGGCATAGGCCTGTGCGATGTAGTCGAAGCCGACGAGTTGATGCAGCGGCCCGCTCTGCCCGAAGGCGGAGATGGAACACATGATTGCCGACGGGTTGATCGCATGCACCACGTCCCAGCCAAAGCCCAGCCGGTCGATGACGCCGGGGGAGAAATTCTCCACCACCACGTCCGCCCAGGCCACCAGGTCGCGGTTCACGGCCTTGCCGGCTTCCGTCCGCATGTCCAGGCAGACGGACCGCTTGCCCTGGTTGTGCTGCACGAAATATCCCGACCGCCCGTCCCTGACCACCGGCAAGCCCCGGCAGAGATCTCCCCCCGGTGCATGTTCAAGCTTTATGACGTCGGCACCCATTTCCGCCATCAGGCGGGTGCAGGCAGGGCCCGCGATGAACTGCGTGAAATCCAGCACCCGTATGCCGTCGAGCACGTGTCTGTAGGCCAAATCCGATCCTCCCCAGGTCGTGGCTGAACGCCCCCCGTGCAGGGGGCCGGTCTTGCGACATACTGGACCGCGGGCGGGGCGGGGAGAAGAGGGCTTGACCCGCAGGCTCGCGACGGCCAAGTCTCGACCAGTAAATTCATTGCCGGTTCGGATCACAGATGACCGCTCGTGCCCTGATATTCTGCGTCTTCCTGATCGTGCTGGATCAGGTCACCAAGGTCTGGCTGATCGGGGTCATGGAAGCGCGTGACTTCGCCACCTGGGAATTGCTGCCGTTCTTCAACCTGGTCATGGTCTGGAACTCCGGTGTCAGTTTCGGCCTGTTCGGCGGCGGACCGGACGAAACCCGCTGGATACTGGCGGGCGTGAACGTCGTCGTTTCCGTCATGCTGCTGGTCTGGCTGATACGGGCGGAGAACCGGTTGCAGCGCCTGGCCCTTGCCGCCGTGATCGGCGGTGCGCTGGGCAATGCACTGGACCGGGTGATCTATGGCCGGGTGGCGGACTTCTTCGATTTCCACCTCGCGGGCGCCCATTGGCCGGCATTCAATGTGGCGGATATCGCCATCTCCTGCGGCGTGGTCATTCTGTTGCTGGATTCCTTGTTCGGGCGCAGCGATAAGGGTAAAACCGGCAACCATGGAAGCTAGTACAGATATGCGTACCCACCGTCGTGGCACCCGACAGATGCTCAGGCTGCTGCCCGTCCTGGTGCTTGGCCTTGCGCTGGGCGGTTGCGAAACGATCGAGAGGACGCTGGGGCTCAACAAGTCCTCGCCCGACGAATCGCGCGTGACGGTGTTCTCGCCGCTGGTGGTACCACCCGACTTCAACCTGCGACCACCGGGTCCCGGTGGCGTGCAGCAGACGGCCGCCCCGCGCACCGGCAAGCGGGTGACATCCGTCGCCATCGGCCAGGACGGGCGCATCGTCACGACGGTGACCGGCACCGGGCCGGAAGGCGCGACCAGCGGTGAGCTTGCCTTGCTGCGGTCAGCCGGTGCCATGTCACCGCCGGAAGGCATCCGTGACCTGGCCTCGGCGCAGGAACAGAGCCTGAAGAAGATCAATGTCCTGCTGACCGACCTGGTGCTGTTCGACAAGCGTGACGCGAACCAGCGAAAGCTGGACCCGCGCGAATTGTCCAAGATCGAAACACTGGGGCTGTTCTGACCCCTGCCCGTAAGCCATCGAACCGGGTCGCGGCGGGCCGGAACACGCCGCCCGGGCAAGGCCCGGTCGCCGCATGTCCCGAAGTCCCGCAAGGGCCAGGCCCCCACCAAGGAAGAACGCGATGAACCGTATCACCGGCTGGCTGGAACGCATTCGCGGCGGATCCAGCGACACCGACAAGGCAGCGGCCGCGCCGGACGACCTGCATCTCGCCGCCGCCATCCTGCTGATCGAGGCGGCGCGGCTGGACGGCACCTTCGACGAGGCCGAGGAACGGACCACCCGGCGTGTGCTCGCCGAGAAGTTCGCGCTCACCGAGGAGGAAACCTCGGCACTGGTCGAACTGGCCGACAGTCGCCAGCAGCACGTGGTGGAGATCAGCACCTTCACCCGCGCGATCAAGGAGGGGTTTCCGTCCGAACGCCGCGTGGAAGTGATCGAGATGCTTTGGGAAGTGGTACTTGCGGACGGCGAATTGCACGCCTATGAAGCCAACCTGTTGCGTCGCATCGGGGGCCTCATCTATGTTTCCGACAGGGAAAATGGAGAGGCGCGACAACGCGTGGTCGAACGGCTGAAGGGCAGAGGTGATTCTGCCGTTGGCGGTTCGGACTGATTGGATAGCTGACGCCGTGCCTGGACAGGTCGGTGGTCATGGCACAGCAAGGGGAGTGAAGGCCGATGCCTTATGTCGTCGCGGAGAACTGCATCAAGTGCAAGTTCCAGGATTGCGTTGAAGTCTGCCCGGTGGACTGCTTCTACGAGGGCGAGAACATGCTCGTCATCCACCCCGACGAATGCATCGACTGCGGTGTGTGCGAACCGGAATGCCCGATCGAGGCGATCCTGCCCGACACGGACCCGGAAGCCGACAAGTGGCTGGAACTGAACCGCGAATATTCGGAGAAGTGGCCGAACATCACCCGCAAGGGCGACAGCCCGGCCGATGCGGACGACTGGCGCGAGACACCGGCCAAGTTCGAGAAGCATTTCAGCGCCAACCCCGGCAAGGGGGACTGATACCCGGGCCGCCGACGCCGGGCGTCTGATCCGCGGGCAAGCCCACGGCGGACCGGACATCCCGCGTTGCCCGGCGCCTTCCGGGTGGCTCCGGCGGCCCCGTTCTGCACGGTTTCATGCGTGACAACGCATGCTGGGCGCGTGACTCAGTGCTGTGAACACTGTCATTTTTGTGTTATATAGTGCCTACGTTTTGGCAGATGCATG
>CAJYBQ010000255.1 GCA_913064755.1 uncultured Alphaproteobacteria bacterium | reverse complement strand
TCCTGGGGTGTCGAGAAGATCGGCTGGTCGGACGTGGAGGACATTCACGGCGCGCGCGGCGCGATCTTCGCCTATCCGATGATCGAGAACGCGATCCGCGGCAACCTTGGCCGGACGATCCCCGAACATCAGAAGGCGATGGGGGACATGCTGGCGAAGCTGTCGGCCGTTGCCGCCGCCAATCCGCTGGCCGACCGGCGCGACGGCTACACGTCCGAGTTCATTTCGCAGGTTCGCCCCGACAATCCCTATATCGGCTTCCCCTATACCCGGCTGATGAACGCCAATGCCTTCATCGACCAGGGTGCCGCCGTGGTGCTGACCAGTGTTGCCAAGGCGAAGGAGCTGGGCATCCCGCGCGACAAGTGGGTGTTCCTGCACGGCTGCGCCGATGCGCATGACCACTGGTACCTCAGCGACCGGCGAGATTACCATTCGTCGCCCGCGATTTCCCGCGTCTACGAGGAAACGTTCCGCATGGCGGATACGACGCTGGACCAGATCGGGGCCTTGGACCTCTACAGCTGCTTCACCTCGGCGGTGCAGATCGCCTGCCAGGAAATGGGCCTGAGCCCCGATGATCCGCGCGGGCTGTCGATCACCGGCGGTCTGCCGTACTTCGGCGGGCCGGGGAACAACTACGTCACGCATTCGATTGCGGAGATGATGCAGAAGGTCCGGCAGAAGCCGGGCATGAAGGGCCTCGTCACCGCCAACGGCAATTACGTCACCAAGCATTCCGCCGGCATCTATTCGACCGACATGCCGGAGAAGGCCTTCGCCCCGGTCGATCCCGCGACCTACCAGGCGGAGCTGGACCAGGTCCCGCACCCGGCCTTCACCGACCTGGCGGAGGGACCGGCAGAAGTCGAGACCTACACGGTCATGCATGATCGCAAGGGGCCGACCTGGGGGCTGCTGTTCGGGCGGCTGGACGATGGCACCCGCTTCATCGCCAATACCACCGACGACCCGGACCTGCTGGCCGACATGGTCAGCACCGACTGGCTGGGGCGGAAGGGCCGCGTCGCCAATGATGGAACCAAGAACACGTTCCAGCCCGCGTGAGTGACGCCGGTCCGTCCGCGGCCAGGTCCGAGGCCCCGCCCGACCGGGTGACACGGGGGGCGCTGGCGGTACTGGGCGGGGCATTCCTGACCCAGGGCGCGGCGGCGTTCGGCTTCATCGCCTTCAGCCTGCTGGCGCCCGGACTGGCGCTGGAGACGGGGCAGGACGAGCGGGATTTCGGTCTCGCCTTTTCCTTCATCTTCTTCGGTTCGGCGCTGGCCAGCCCGCTCTGCGGCACCATGATGCGCCGCTTCGGCAGTGTCGGAACCATGGTCATCACCCTGTCGGGCATGGCCTGCGTGGCCCTGATCGCGCTGTGGGGGACATGGGCGACGGTCATGTTGGCGGCATTCCTCTACGGCCTGTTCTATGGCCCCTATGGCCCCGCCAACATCACGGTGGTCAACCGCAAGACACCGAAGCGCCGGGTCGGCCTGTTCCTCGCCATCCGGCAGAGCGGGGTGTCATTGGCCGGTGCCGGCGGCGGCTTCATCCTGCCCGCGATCATGGTGGCGGTCGGCTGGCAGGTGGGGATCTGGGCCATGGTCGGGGTGCTGCTCGCCGCCGTCGCCATGACCCTGCTGTTCGCGCCGCTGTTCCGGGTTGCGCCGGAGCAGCCGACGATGCGCACCGAACTGCACCGCACGTTCCCCCGGCGCATCGTTGCCAATTTCGTGCTGCCGCCGAACCTGCGGCTGCTGGGCTTCATCGCCGTTCTGATGGCGGTGATCCACACCACGCTGTTCACCTTCGTCTACATCTACCTGCTGGAGGACGTGGGCCTGTCGCCGATTCTGGCGGGGCAGTTCTTTGCCATCATCCAGCTGGTTGCCATCGTCGGCCGCCCCGTCATGGGCTGGCTGTCGGATCGCTGGGGCCGACCGGAACTGGTCCTGCTGGGCATCGCCATCGCCGCATCCACCTCCATCGTCCTTGCCATGTCGATCTCTTCCGACACGCCGATCTGGATGCTCTACCCGGTGGCGCTGCTGGCGGGGCTTTCGGGCAATACCTGGTCGCCGATCTTTGCCATGATCGTCGGCCGACGCGCGCCGGAAGGGCAACTGGCGGAGGTCACGGGCAGGGCCTATTCACTGGCGGCGGCAGGCTGGACCGCATCGCCGCTGATCATGTGGAGCTTGATCGAGCTGTCAGGGGGTTACATGGTGCCGTTCGCAACAGTCGTCGGGCTGGGGCTGATCGCCACCGTTGCCATCTGGCGCGACATGCGCTCCGCCACTGCCTGAAATCGCGGATAGATGAAAAAGAAACTGGATCGGGAGACGGAACATGGATGTCAAAGGCAAGAAGGCCATCGTATTCGGCGGCACATCGGGCATCGGCCTGGCCGCCGCGAAACAGCTTGCGGCGTTGGGGGCGGAGGTCATTGCCGTCAGCCGCAACCCTGATCGCGCGAGCGACCTTCCGGGCGGTATCACCACGAAGAAGTGCGACACGCTGGATCGCGATGCGCTGCAGGCCCTGTTCGCCGAATGCGCGCCCTTCGACATCCTGATCAGCGCCGCCACCGGCGGCACGCGCGCCATCGGGCCGTTCATGGAGATGGACATGGATGGCTACCAGGCGTCCTTCGCCAAGCTGTGGGGCTATACCAACGTGGTGCGTTACGGTGCCGGTCACATGGGCGACAATGGCTCCATCGTGCTGGTCAGCGGCACCCCGGCGCGCAAGACCAAGCCGGGGCAGGTTGCCATCGGATCGGTCGGCGGCGCGGTCGAGGCCATGGTGCGTGCCGTCGCGCCGGAGATCGCGCCCAAGCGGCTCAACGTCGTCTCCCCCGGTGCCATCGACACGCCGATGGTGCCGCTGGAGGGCCAGGCCCGCGACGACCTCTACAAGCAGATGACCGCGTCCCACATCATCCCCCGCGCCGGCACGGCCGACGAGGTGGCGCAGGCCATTGTCTTCATGGTGCAGAACGATTTCGTCACCGGCACCACCATCGACGTTGACGGCGGCTGGCTGCTGTCCTGACGCCGGACGAACAGGTCCACGCCTGACGTTTCCCGGACGGGGGCGTCAGGCGTGGGCCAGCCAACCCGCCAGGATGGCGCGGATGGTGCCGACGAAGGCGATGGGCTGGTCCAGGATCAGGTGGTGCTGTGCCTCGGGGATGCCGACCACGGGGGCGGCGGGACCCAGCAGCCGCTTGACCAGTTTCACCGTCTCGGGTCGGACGAGCTTGCTGTCCTCGCCGTAGACGAAGGCCCGGCGGCCCTGCATTCCGGCCATGTATTCGTGGAACGGTTCGTCGAAGCGGCGGTTCTGCATGGAATTGCCGTCGAATTTCCAGGTCCAGCCTTCCGGCTCGTGCTTGATCGATCGCCGCCCGATGTGTTCCACCAGGAACGTGTTCTCGCAGGTCTGTTCCGGCATCAGGCGGAACCGTGACAGGGCGGTTTCGAAGTCGGCGTAATGGCGCTTGTTGCCCATCTTCGGGCGGGGCGGTTTCTCGTCGCCATCGGGGTCGCGCACGGGTGAATCGGCGATGATGATGCCGCCCAGCCGGTCGCCGTAGAGCTGCCCCAGGCGCATGGCCATCAGTCCGCCGAACGAATGGCCGACGACAAAGGCCCCCGGTCCCAGGTCCGCGTGATCGATGACCGCCAGCATGTCGTCGGCGCGGTCGCGGGCGTTGGATTCGTCGCGCCTGCCACTGTCTCCCATCCCCGCCTGGTCCATCGCGACGACGTGATAGTCCTGCGCCAGCATCGGGGCCAGGTGGCTCCACCAGTGGCCATGCCCGCCACCGCCGTGCACCAGCAGCAATCCGCCCAGCGCGGTGCGGCCTTCCGGTGGCGACCACTTCATGTACTGCAGGGTGCAGCCGTTGTTTTCCACGTGATGCACGCTGCCGGGGCAGGCCATTGCCTGTCGGTACCAGTCGGGGGCCGGGGCCCGAACCGTCAGATGGTCCCGGTCTTTCAGTTGTTCGTGTTTTGTCATCCATCCTGCTTAGGCGGGATTTGGCCGGTTGGGAACATGCCGGACGCAGGTGTCGCATTGCTCAGAACGCATGGCGGCACGGCCGGCGCCCTGACATTCCCGGCCGGATCGCGCTAGGATGGCGCATCGGGCGAACCGGCAACTGCCCTTCGCCGCCATGTGCCCTGGGGAGGAACCAATGGCCAAGATCGAGTTCTATTTCGACTGTTCCAGTCCGTGGACGTACCTGGGGATCAGCCGCATCGGCGACCTGGCGCGTCGCAACGATGCCGAGTTGCATTGGCGACCCGTGCTGGTTGGCGGCATCTTCAACCAGGTCAACGAGCAGGTCTATCAGAACCGCGCCAACCCCGATCACCCGAAGTACCGCTACATGCGCAAGGACCTGATGGACTGGGCCGCGATGCAGGGCGTCCAGATCGGCTGGCCGTCGATCTTTCCGGTCAATTCCGTCAAGGGCATGCGTGCCGCGATCCACGCCCTGGACGAAGGCAAGGCGGAGGCCTTCGCCATGCGGCTCTGCCACGCCTACTGGGGGGAGGACCGCGACATTTCGCAGGACGCGGAGGTCGCGCGCGTGGCGAGGGAAGTCGGGCTGGACGGTGACGCCACCGTGGCGGCGACGGCGGACCCGGCGATCAAGGAACGGCTGAAGGAATACACCCAGCAGGTGGTGGACCGCGGCGGGTTCGGATCGCCGACCATCTTCATCAACGACACCGACATGTTCTTCGGCAATGACCGGATGGACCTGATCGAATGGGCCGTGCAGGGCCGCCCGGCCGGGGGACCCCGCCGATGACATCGCCACTGCTGATCGAGAGGAAGGGTGCCGCCGAATGGGTCACCCTGAACCGCCCCGAATCCTACAACAGCCTCAGCCCGGACATGATCGACGCGCTGCTCGACTATTTCCAGGGCCTGTACTTCCGCCACGAGGTGCGGGTGGTCGTGCTGCGCGGTGCCGGGCGCGGGTATTGTGCCGGCCTGGACCTGAAGCAGCGGATGGAGAGCAACAGCCCGGCGGGGGACCAGCGGTCCAGCGCCGACGGCCTGCGGTCCCAGCGCCGCATCTCGGAGATCGTCATGCGCATGCGTCGCGCGCCGCAGCCCATCGTCTCCCTGATCCATGGCGGCTGCTCGGGTGGCGGCTTCGCCATGGCGCTGGCCAGTGACATCCGCATTGCCGGGCGCAGCGCCAAGATGAACGCGGCCTTCATCCGCCTCGGCATTTCCGGTTGCGACATCGGCGTTTCATACTTCCTGCCCAGGCTGGTCGGTGGCTCCGTGGCCTCGGAACTGCTGATGACCGGGCGTTACATCTACGCCGACCGGGCACTGGCAACCGGCCTGGTGTCGGAAGTGGTGGAGGACGCGGACCTGGAGGAAGCGGGGACGGTGATGGTCGCCGACCTGCTGAACGCCTCGCCCCTCGGCCTGCGCCTGACCAAGGAATGCATGAACTTCTCCACCGACGCCCCCAGCCTGGAATCCGCCGTGGCGATGGAGGATCGCAACCAGATCCTCTGCGCCCAGGGCCCGGATTTCCAGGAGGGCGTGCGGGCCTTCATCGAGAAGCGCCCGCCCGTCTACACGGGAACATGACCATGGCAGAACGACAGAACCT
>CAJYBQ010000254.1 GCA_913064755.1 uncultured Alphaproteobacteria bacterium | reverse complement strand
GTGTCGCCGCGCGTGTCATGCGACGGGCACAGCGTCAGGGAAGGTTCGGAGGTGCCGCTCAGGGCGATCAGGCCATCGATCTCATATGCCGTCAGCGCCGGGGCGCCGCCCGGTACCGTGACGATGCCGCGTCCACCCTTGGCCAGCACGTGGTCGACACCACGCTGGACCGCCATCGACTGGCCCTCGTTCAATGGCTCCTCCACCAGTTCCGCACCATAGCGTGCGGCGAACTCGGTTGCCTTCGGCTCCCGCGAGACAATGACGATGCCGCTGATGCGGCGGGTCTCGGCCAGGGCCTCGAAGACATCCGTCAGCATGGTTTTAACCAGGCTGCGACGCTCCTGCGGTGAAAGTTCACCCGCAAGCCGTTGCTTTGCCTGATCAAGATTCTGTATGGGCAGAATGATCCACATGGACGTGAAATCCACCTCCCTCTAGTTTCCCCCCGAGTTGGCGCGGTATCATACAGGCGGCAAGGGCGGCGTCCATGCACAGAACCCATCTGTTCATGCATCCGGCCCCTGCGTGCAATGGGGAGAAAGCATGAAGGTCCAGTTCGCTATGCAGGGGGTGCCCCTGAAGAATGCAGGCACGTTCGCGAAATCCATCGAGGATGCCGGTTATGACGGCATCGTCACGCAGGAGAACGCGAACGAGCCGTTCCTGCCGCTGGCCGTGGCATCGACCACAACCGATTCGATCCAGCTTGCGACCGGCGTCGCCATCGCCTTCCCGCGCAGCCCGATGGTGGTGGCGGAGGCATCATGGGACCTGCAGGCGGCATCCGGCGGTCGTTTCGTGCTGGGCCTCGGCAGCCAGGTGAAAGGACACAACGAACGCCGGTTCTCCGTGCCGTGGAGCCCGCCTGCACCGCGTCTGAAGGAATACATCCAGTCCCTGCACGCCATCTGGAAATGCTGGTCGGAGGGCGGCAAGGATCTCGCCTTCATCGGCAAGCATTACTCCTTCACCCTGATGACCCCCAATTTCACGCCCGCACCCATGGGCCATGTCGGCGCGCCGGTGACGATCGCCGCCGTCGGCCCCGCCATGATGCGGGTGGCCGGGCACGTCTGCGACGGTGTCCGCCTGCACGGTTTCTGTACCCGCAAGTACATGGAAAACGTGATCATGCCGGAACTGCAGACAGGGTTCGAGCGGGGCGGGCGGTCGCGCGACAACTTCGAGATTTCCGGCGGCGGCTTCATCGCCACGGGCAAGACCGAGGAAGAGGTCGCGAAGATGTTCGAATGGATCCGCTACCGCGTCGCCTTCTACGGCTCGACGCGGACCTACTGGCCGGTGTTCGAACAGCATGACCTGATGGACCTGGGCGAGAAGCTGCACCGCATGTCCGTGCAGCAGCGCTGGGACGAAATGGCGAAGGAAGTTCCCGACGACGTCGTCGACCTGTTCTGTGCCCGTGGCACCTGGGACGTCATCGCCGACCGGATCAACGACCGCTTCGGCGGCCTGTCCGATTCCATCGGCTTCCAGACGGCGGAAGGCGAGAAACCCAGCCTGATCGACCGCGGCGTGCTGCAGGACATCCAGCGCATCGACACCACGTTCAAGGGCTATGACCTGAACCACGCGGCATAGAACGGCGGAGAGTTCCGGACGGGGGTGTCACCTGCAATGGTGGCGCCCCCGTTTGCATTCATACGCTACAGCAGGTTCACCAGGCTCAACTGGCGCATCTGGGCGATCATGCGGAAGCTGGCTTCCAGGGCGACCTGCTGCTGGTTCAGGCGGATGGCGGCTTCGCCCAGGTCGGCGTCTTCCTTGTCGGAGAGCAGTTCGGACAGGGTGATGCGCTGATCCTCGATGCGGGTCTGCACGTCCTCGACCGTCTGGATGTTCAGGGCATTGTCGGTGGCGGCGGTCTTCATGGTGTCGATGGCACCCAGCACGCGGTCCAGTTCGCTCTGCAGGAACTCGGCCTGGTTGTCGTCCAGCTGCTGGTCCAGGTCACCGGCGGGGGCGAAGGCGGCTGCACCGGCGGGCAGGGTGCCGGCGTCGAACATCAGGATGCGCTGCATGGCGTGGAGCAGTTCCTCGCCGACCTGCGACGCGGTATTGCCGACGGTGACGGTGGTGCGTTCGTCCAGGCGGATGCTGTTCGGGTCGCCCTGGTCGTTGAAGAAGGATCCCGTCGGCGGCTCGGCCGTGGCGAGCAGTTCAGCAGTGGAACCGATGGCCATCGGCTGCTGGTCGCTGACGGTGCCACCGAACAGGAAACGGCCTTCGAAGCGGGTGTTCATGATCGATGACGCCTGCTGGAACAGGGCATCGATCTCCGTCACCAGGCCGGTGCCGTCGCTGGTGCCACGGGCGGTGAACAGCGCGTCACGCAGCCGGTTCCCGATCCCTTCCAGTTCCGTCAGGCTGTGGTCGAAGGCATTCAGCCGACCGGAGATCGACTTGTTGCTGTCATAGAATCCGTCCAGCCGGTTCATGATCGAATGCGAACTCAGCAGCGATGACGTGCCCGCGCCGAAGCCCTTCACGTCATCGTACTTGGTGCCGGTCGCGACCTGGCGCTGGGTCTCCACCAGGTCCGTCTGCTGACGCAGCATCTGCTGGATCATGGCCTGGCTGTTGCCGAAGGTTCCGATACGCATGGTGTGGTTCCTCCCTTTCCCTAGATTCTCAGCAGCGCGTCGAACATCTCCTGCGTCGCGGAGATGACGCGGGCGGAGGCGTTGAAGGCTGTCTGGAAGGTGATGAGGTTGGTCATTTCCTCGTCCAGGTTGACACCGGACACTTCGCTGACCCGTTCGCTCAATTCGTCGCGCAGTGCCAGGCGATCTTCCGCCCGGACCGCGATATCCTTGGCCGACTGGCCGGCGCGGCCCAGGAACTCGGCCCCGATCTCGGACAGGGTGGCGGTCATGGCGGGCAGGAGCCCGGCACCGTCGAAGCGGCCCTCTTCACTGCCAAGCGTCTGGAATGAAAGCGCACCGGCATTGTCGCCGACGCCGACGGCCGGGTTGCCGGAGGCGTTGACGCTGGCCAGCGAAATGCCTTCCGGATTGTTCGCGATGGCCGAGGCGATCTCGAACCCCGACGCGATGCCGGCGACGGAAGCGCTGCCGAGCCCGAACATGTCAGCGGCGGAGACGCCGGTCGTCCCGCGGGTGGTATCGTCGGCCAGGACGGCCAGCCGGAAACTGCTGGCCACGCTGGCGGGGGTGGCGGACAGCTTGCCCGCACTGTCCAGGGCGAAGTTCACCAGGCCGGAGAAGTTCGTGTTCAACTGCGCCACCAGGTCACCGACCGTGCCGCCGATGGCGGCCATGTCGACCGTGGTGGTGATGGCGCGCTGGTTGGCGGGACCGACGAGGCTGAGGGTGATCTCGCCCGTGAAGCCGTGGTTGGTGGCGGCGGTCAGGCCGGTGTCGAAATTCGGCCCCGTGCCGGTGGACACCAGGTCGTTCAGGCCGAAGCGATGGGCAAAGCCGCGACCGCCATTGTCGGATGGTGTGGTCGCATCCTGCTGGACCGCGACGCCGGTGGCCGCGCCGGCAGCGGCGAATGTCATGACGCCGTTGGACAGGCTGAGCGTGCCCTGGCCGCCGAGGCCGGCGTTCACGGCGTTGATGGCATCCTGCACCGTGCCGCCGATGGCACCGAAATCGATGGTGGCCGTTGCGGTCACCGCGTTGTCGGCATCGAAGGCGTGGAACGACGCAATGCCGGTGAAGCCATGCGGGTCGGTGGCCAGCGCACCGGTGTTGCGACCGACCAGTTCCGCGGGCGGCGGCACGGCGGTGAAGTCGTTGTGGACCCGGTTCAGCTCGTCGGCGATGTGGCCGGTCATGGCCCCCAGTTCGACGGCGAGGTCATTCAGGTTGGTGTCGCGGATATCCATCAGGCCGCGCAGGGTGCCCGACCGGATGCTGCTGTCGATGGTGCCGTTGACGGCAGTGGTCTGACCCGTGGCGGGGTCCACGCGCTCGATCGTCAGCTGCGGGAACGTCTGCCCGGCGATGGCGGCGTCGTTCGGCACATGCACGATGCGCCGTGCCGCGTGGTCCACCAGCGGCAGGCCCGCGTTGGTGGACACGGCCAGCATGCCCTGACCCAGGTCGAAGGTGCGGATGTCGACCAGTTCACCCAGCTGATCCAGCTTCCGTGCCCGCTGATCCAGCAGCGCGTTGCTGTCGGACTCGGCGGGGCGCTTGGAGATCTCGCGGTTCAGGTCGTCGATCTGTTCGATCAGGTCATTGATGGTCTGCACCGTGTCACCGACGCGCTGGTCGGCCTGCCGCTGCAGGTCGCGAATGCCGTCCGCCACCAGGTCGATGTCCTCGTCCAGCCGCTGCAGGGCATCCAGCGTCGCGTTGCGGGTGGCCGTGGTGTCGGGGTTGTTGGCCAGGGCCGCGGCGGCGTTGAAGATGTCGTCGAGCCGGGACACCAGGGTGCGATCCTGCGTCGGGTCGCCCAGCAGGGCGGTCATCTGCTGCTGCAGTTCATCCATGGCTTCGAACCGGCCGGACTCGGCGGCGGCGATGCGGAATTCCTGCGACAGGAATGTGTCTGCGATGCGCCGTACCTCGGTGACCTGGACACCGATGCCCTGGCCGCCGATGACACGGTTGTCCTGCAGCGCTTCCTTGCGGGCATATCCTTCCGTGTTCACGTTGGCGATGTTGTCGGAAACGGTGGAGAGCCCGACCTGTGCCGCGATCAGGCCGCTGGTGCCGCTGTTGAGAATGCCGCTCAGGCTCATGACCGATCCTCCGACGCGACGGCAAGGCTTGCCGGGTTGGCGGCAACGACGGTGGCCGGGCGGCAAATCATGCCGACCACTGCAGGGGCCTCCGTACCATGTTCAACCATCTGAATTACCGACATTTTTTCACCAATCAGGCTGTCAATCGCGATGTCTGTCCGTGTGTTCATGCCAGGGTCGTTGCATGGGCCGGACCAGTTGCGCGAAACAGGTGACAAGGGTCGGGCGTGAACCGTCCCGTCGCCGCGAACCCGGTCAGGCCCCGCCGGGCGGTCGCGTTTCCGTCTGGTCACACCGGGCCGGGGCGCTTAACAGAAGTGGAGGGGATGGCGCGGCAAGGGAGGACGGGATGGACCGGCAGACGGAAATCGACCTGTTGCAGGAGATCACGGCGCTGAAGGATTCCGGGTCGTTCTTCCTGGACGCAACGCAGACCGCCAACAAGGCCGAGGCCTATTGCTCGGAGGCCCGGTTCCTGGCCGAACGGGACGCCATCTTTCGCCGGGTGCCGGTCATGGCCGCCCATGCGAGCGAACTGGATGGCCCGGACAGCTTCATGCGGCGACAGGTGGCCGGGTTGCCATTGCTGCTGACCCGTGACGGGACCGGGCAGGCGCATGCGTTCCTGAATGTCTGTCGCCATCGCGGCACCCGGCTGGTGGACGATGCGGCGGGTTGCGCAAGGCGTTTCACCTGTCCCTATCACGCCTGGACATGGGACAATCGCGGTGAACTGGCGGCCATCCCGCATCGGGTGGAGGGCTTTCCGGACCTGGACCGCGCGTCGTTCGGTCTGAAACGGCTGGGCTGCGTTGAACGCCATGGCCGGATCGTGGTGGCCGCCGCCGGTCCGGCACGACAGGCCATCGACGGTCATCTGGCGGTGCGCGTCCCCGGATTCGACTGGGCTGTCGCCGCCGGG
>CAJYBQ010000253.1 GCA_913064755.1 uncultured Alphaproteobacteria bacterium | reverse complement strand
GACGAGAGCGCGGCGGGCAGCCGGCGGGCGGAGCGGGGCTAGAAGGAAGGCGGCATGGGGGCGCGGGGATGGCAGGGATCACCGGCCGCACCCCGCCTGTGCGACGGCGGCGGCATCAGCGTCAGGGCCGCCGTCGCCCACCCGTTCTGCAACCAGGGCACCCGTATCATCTGCCGTCATGCCAGGTGGCCCGTGCAAGCGCGCCACGAACAGGCCGGCGGCAAGCGCCACGAACAGGCTGAACACGGCCACGGTCTTGCTGGGATCGGGGGAAAACACGCTCAACGACCAGAGCAGCAGGAACATGGCCGAGGCAATGATCAGCCAGACCCGGCGATAGCGGCCGAAGAGCTGATGCAGCATGTTGCCCAGGCTGCTGTTCGACGGCTTCCGGTCGGTTGCCACCGGCGTGCGCAGGATGACGAAGACACTGACCAGGGTGACAAGCAGACCGACGGCAAGCTGCACGATGTCCAGCACCGGCTGCGGCATGCCGAGTAGGCGCAGCATGCCCATGCTGAACCCGGCCATGGCCACCAGACCGAAGACGATCGTTATCCAGCCGACCATGTGGGACGCCGTGCGATCGTCCACCGCCACCATGCGGCGCTCCGGCGCCTGCGGGGCAAACAGCGCGTTGCCCAGGAACCAGCCGAGGGCCGCGACCGTGGTGACGGCCAGGTAGCTGATCAGGAAGATGCGCATGGGATCGAACTGAACGAACCAGATCAGCGAGATGAGGAACGCGGCGGCGACGAATACGACCAGCACCAGCAGGTCTCGTAGCAGCACCACCATGTTGACGGTCAGCGCGGGCATCAGGCGGCCGCGAACCTCGGTCGGGACGACGAGCACCTGGCCGAACATGCGCCGTGTCATCCAGGCCAGCACACCGCCACCCAGCAGCATCAACGCGAGGTTGAGAATGCCGGTCCACATGCGGGGCCAGCCCTCGAAATCGGTCAGCAGGATGAAGGCGTCGCCGATCTCGTCGGGCAGCAGCGGCCAGACTGCCACGACACCGTCGATTCCCCGCGTTATGCCGTTCATGCTGTTGCGGGCACCGTCGATCAGGGCGGCAAAGGGATCGCCGCCGCCTTCGGAACTCGCGACGTCGCCGGAACGCGCCTCGCCTTCGGCCAGCCTCTGTTCCACCAGTTTCCGGACGGTTGGTTCCAGCAGGCTTTCGAGGCTCTGCTGACCTGCGGGTTGCGCGGTTGCCTCGGTCTGTTTCTCGGCCTGTTTCAGCGCCTGCAAGGCCTGAGCATCGACCTGGCCGGAAATCAGCAGCGGGACAGCAAGGGCCGCCAGGGCAAGCAGGATCGTGAAGCGTCGCGCAAGGTCCATGAAACGTCCCCCATGACCGTTCCCTGTTCGGAACAGTTGCAACAGGTTAGTTCATTTCACGCCGAAGGGGGAATGCCTTGTCGGTCGGCGGAACCGGAACGCGCACGCCGATGCTCCCCCGGCCGCGACCGTCAGCGGATGTTGCCGTGGGCCAGCGTCTTGAATTCCTTGCCCTGCCCCTGCGAGATACGGACACGGTAATAGCCGGAATCATGCAGTTCACAGAGGAACTTGTCCCCGCGCTCGGCGTGCAGGAAATAGGTGACGTGCAGGTCGGAGCGCTGCGGCTTCGGTTCGCCGCTGATCTTGAGGTTCTTCAGGACCTTGATGTTGCTGACAATGAACAGGCAACGCTCGTAACCGGGGCGCGCGCTCTCCGTCTCGGAGTTGGCAAGCCGGTCGTAGTTGGCGTCCCTGATCTCCACGGTCCTCAGGTCCAGACCGGCACGGGCCTGGTGCACGACCTGGATCGTGAAGGGGCCTTCGGTCACCTTGCCGTCCTCGCCGTCCGTGAACAGCGCGTTGATCTCGGCCACCCGGGACGGCAGGTAGAGACCGATCAGCAGATCCAGCGACGCGATCGCCGCGGACCGGTCCACGTGTGGCGGCGCGCTCAACGCGCGTTGCTGTCCGGTGCCATTGTCGGTCCAGGTCAGCCGCACACGCTTGGTCAGCCCCTCGTAGCCCACGGGTTCCACGATGGTGACGCGGACGGTGCGGTTGTCGCCGATGATGCAATGGCGGCGCAGGTCGGAATAGGTATCCGTTGCCTGCTCCACCACGCGGCCACAGGCCAGGGCATCCTCGATACGTCGGGATTCCTCGCGGAACGACTGGAAACCCTTGTCCGGCTTCGGGCCTTCCTCTTCACCGGTTATGGCGCGCCAGAGGCTGCCGAGCTGCGCCTCGGCGGGCGATGCCAGCTGCGCGAAGCCGATCAGCAGGGACAGAAGCAGAATGCGTTTCATTGTGACACCAAGCCAGAGACCATGGCCCGCATCAAGCAAGATCAGGACCGGACTTGCGAACCGTCGAACGGGAGGCCAGCCAGAGGCCGGCAATGACCAGCACCAGGCCTGCGAATGTCGGAACACCGGGGACTTCGCCCAGCAGCACCGCGCCACCCAGGGCCGCCGTGACCGGGCTGAGACCGAGGTAGATCGTCACCTCCGTCGGACCCGCGTTGCGCAAGGCAAACAGCCAGAGGAAATAGCCCGAGCCACTGCTGATGCCGATGAAAAGCACGGCAAGCCAGCCGATATTGGTGAATTCCGGCCAGGCTTCGAACAGGCCTTCGGGTATCGCGGCCAGGGCCAGGAAGACAACCGACGCAAGCATGGCCAGCGCGCCAACGGACACGGTCGGATAGCGTTCCAGGTAGGGACGATAGAAGATGGAACAGGCCGCGCCGGAGAACGCCGCCGCGAAGGCGGCCAGATCACCGATCCATCCGGCATCGGCGGCGGCGGTCGTGGTCACCTTCTCCCCCAGCGCAAGGGCGACACCGACGATGGTCAGGATGACCGAAAACGCGACACGCGCACTGAATATCTCCTTCCCCGACAGGACCGACAGGATCATCGTCAGCAGCGGAAACGTGGCAAAGATCAGCGACGCCCTGGCCGATGGAATGTGCTGCAGGGCGATGTTCAGAAAGACGATGACAAGCCCGCACTGGACGGTACCGATCAGCACCACCGGCAGGATGTCCCGCCGGGCAAAGGGCCATGGCGCGACCTTCAGGGCGACCGGCAGCAGGCAGAGGAACGCCAGCGAATAGCGGAAGAAGGCCAGCGACACCGGGCCGGCCTGGTCCACCACGAAGCGCGTGGCGACGATGCCCAGGCCCACCTGGAACCCGGTCACGGCCGCAGCCGTCAGCCCTGCACGTCGGTTCAAAGGGTCAGTTCCCAGTTCTGTCCGACCAGGTCGACACCGAAGCTGTGGTGCGGTTCCGATGCCACCAGCCGGAACCCTGCCTTCTGATAGATCCGCCGGGCCGCGTGCAGGTTGTCATTGGTCCAGAGCACCAGCTTCGCGTAGCCCAGTCGCGTCGCGAAACGGATGCATTCATCCACCAGCCGTTCTCCCAGCCGGTTACCGCGCGCTGCCGGGTCTATGATCAACAGCCGCAACTGTGCCTCCGTGGCCGACTTGCGGACCACGGTGACCGAACCGACCGGCACGCCCGACCGCTCCGCGACCCAGCAGTATTCCCAGGCCGGATCGAAATCGCGCAGGAATGCGGCGCCGATCTCGGCCACCAGCGCCTCGAACGACTGGTCCCAGCCGAATTCCTCCGCATAGAGACGCCCGTGGGTGGATATGATCCACCCCATGTCACCGGGCCGATGACCACGGATGGTGATGACGGGGGCTTCCGCGTCCCGCCCTGCCGCCCGGTTGAGCAATTCCGCGGATGTGTCCAGCGCCTTGACCAGTGCCCGCTGATCCGCTTCTCCCAGCCCCGCGATCAGGTCCATCATCTCGGCCTGTGATTTCCGTTCCAGCGGCGCGAAGACCGCCGCCCCCTGCGCGCTGAGGCTCAACACCTGCTGCCGGGCATCGTCCGGTGCGGGACGCGCATCGACCAGGTCCCGGTCGCGCAGACCGCGCACGATGCGACTGAGGTAGCCACTGTCCAGCAGCAGGTCCCGCGCCAGGTTGGCCACCGTGACGCCATCACGATGCGCCACCTCGTAGAGCACACGCACCTCGGTCAGGGAAAACCCGCTGTCCAGGTAGGCCTGCTGCAACAGGCCGACGATACTCGTGTGGGTCCGGTTGAAGCGACGCAGCGCCTCCGCCCTGAATTGCAGTACCTCGGTCATAGCCCGCCTCCGCCATCATCAATAACATGCTTGTAGCACATATATGCGTGCGAAAGGCATGCTAAATGACAAAGTCCCTAGACGGCGCTGGCGTCCGAACTGGTGACCGCAATCAACGGAACGATGCTGCCGGATGGTTCGGCCGCTGTCTCCACGAACCAGGCATGGGAAGGAACCATGATCCGTACCGTGGTGCCCTGCCCCTTCACGCTGTCGATCTGCAGGTCGCCATCCAGCGCCTGGATAAGGTGGCGGGTGATCGGCAAGCCGAGACCGGATCCCTGCTCGCCGGTGCTGGCGGCAGATTCGGTTCTGCCGAACGGGGTCAGCGCCTGCCTCACTTCGGACAGGCTCATGCCCAGTCCCTGGTCCCTGATCGCGATGACGAGATCATCCTTGCGATCCACGTCGACTTCGACCGTGACGTTCGTGCCCTTGTCGGAATACTTGATCGCATTGCCGAGGATATTGAGTATCACCTGCCGCAGCCTTTGCCGGTCCGTCTGCACCATCAACCCGGCATCGACATCGGCAGGCACAATGGCAATCTTGCGCCCTTCCGCAAGCGGCGCGATCATCGCCATCGCCTCGCCCAGCAGGCGCTGCAGGCTGGTCCCTTCCAGGGTGATCTCGGCGTTGCCGGTTTCGATACGCGACAGGTCGAGCAGGTCATTGATCACCCCCAGAAGGTGACGGTCGCTGCCGTGAATGTCCTCCACGTATTCGCCGTACCGGGGCGGCGATATCCTGCCGAACAACTCGTTCCGCATGATCTCCGAGAACCCGATGATGGCGTTGAGCGGCGTCCTGAGTTCATGGCTGGTGCTGGCGACGAAGGCACTCTTCTCCTGCGTCGCATTTTCCAGCCGGGTCATTGTCGCCAGCAGGTCGTACTCCCGCTGGACGAACTGGATGCCGACCAGGAAGTTCTGGCGTGCGGCGAAGACGATCAGCGCCAGCAGGATCGGGCTGATGCCGACCAGGTAAGGCGCGATGTCGGTGTGCTTGGTGGAAATGGCGATGATGGTGGCCGAACCGGCGCAGAGATAGATCAGCACCGCGGCAAGTGGAATCATCGCGTTCAGCAGCACACCGCCCGATATCGTGACGGTCAGCAGGATGATGAGCAGGATGTCCGTCACCAGCGTACCGTTCACCGCCGCGACCCAGGCGAACACGCCCCAGATGATGCCGAAGATCAGGTTCTTGTTCACGATGGTCGCCACGGTCCGGGCGGAACGGGACCGTCGGGTACTGTGTCGCTTCTTTCGCCATTGCAGCAGTTGCAGCACGCTGAGGCTGACGGTCAGCAGGCACCATGACCAGACGAACAGGGGATGCAGCAGCGGGCTGTAGGCGATTGCCAGGATGACGGCGAATGTGAAGTTTCCCGCCGCGAAGATGATCGAGGCATCTGTCTGCCGCGCAATGCGCTCTTCCATCAGCATCGTGCGCAGATGCGCAGGTACAGAAGCACCGATCAAGG
>CAJYBQ010000252.1 GCA_913064755.1 uncultured Alphaproteobacteria bacterium | reverse complement strand
CCGGCGCGGCGGTCCGGGGCGGGTGGGGGCGGGAACCGGGGAGGCTCGGGGGGCCGGTCCGCCGGGGGGGAACGCTGTCCGGCACGGCGGACGCGCCCGGGACGAGGGGACAGGTCGACGTGGACGGGGTCAGCAGTGGCGATATCCGCATCGACGCGCCCGTGCTCGCATTCGACCTGCGCGACCTGGCGAGCGATCCGGCCGGGACGATTGCGCTGAATGGCGCCTGGCAGGACGAGGCCCTCCACGTGGACCTCGCCTTCGCGATGGCCGATGCGTTCGACAGGATCGACCTGTCCGGACTGTCGGTTGCCCTGGCCGGACTGAAGGTCGAAGGCAGCGGGCAGTTCGCGCTGGCGACCCCGGCCTATCGTGCCAGTCTTGATGTCACGTCGACGGGGCTTTCACGGCTTGGCGCCCTGTTCGGGGTCCCCCTGGCGGGCAGCATGGACGCGACCATTGCACTGGCACCGGATGGGGCGGACCACGCGGCGGATGTTTCGGTGAACCTGCGAACGCTGCAGGTGCCGGATGCCGACCTGGCGGTGAAGTCGGTGGCGCTTTCTCTGAAACTGAAGCAGTTGCTTTCCGCCACGCCGAGCCTCGACGGCACGCTGGCGGTGGACAACATCGTCACCGATGGCGCCAGGGTCGAGCGGCTGGATGCGCGCCTGGGGGGCAGTTTCACACGGCCCGCGATGGAGCTGCGGATCACGGCGACAGAACCGGAAGCCGCCAACCTGAGCGCGCTTGTCGTTGCGCAACTCGACAATGCCGAAGGACCGGAGATCGAGGTCCAGTCCCTGCGGCTGGAGGGCAGCGGCGCGGCTATCGAGGCGGTGCAGCCGTTCCGCCTGGTCGTTGGCGACACGATCATCCTTTCGGACCTGCGCCTGGGCACGTCCTTCGGCGGAGAGGTCGTGGCGGATGCGCGCTACGCACCGGATGCGCTTGACGCGACGGCCCGCATCTCGGCCCTGCCGCTTGGACCGATCGGGACAATCGCAGGGCTTTCCGGCCTTCAGGGGCTGCTGGCCGCGGACGTCCGCTTCGACAGTGCCGCGACCGATGACAAGGCGCGTGTCGTCCTCCAGGTGGATGGGCTGCGTCCACCGGGTGAAGAGGTGAATGCCAGTTTCGACATCGTGGTGAATGCCGACTGGAACGGCGAGACCGCGACCGCCAGCACGCGGGTCTCCGGCCCTTTCGAGACGCCGTTGACGGCGGAAGTGCGTGCTGCCGTGGGACAGGCCGCGGGGTCGTTCCTGCCGGAACCGGTTCCGGAAGGATCGTTGCAGGGTCGGGTCGACTGGCAGGGTGACCTGGCGAAGCTGATGCAGTTGCTGCCGGAGAGCGATCACCTGCTGGAAGGCAGGGCGGTCGTGTCGGTGGACCTGTCGGGAACAATGGGCACGCCGATCCTGCAGGGCCAGGTCGGCATCGCCTCCGGGCGCTACGAGAACCTGCTGACCGGCACGGTGCTGGAGGCGCTGACCCTGGACACCACGTTCTCCGACAGCGGGGAGGGGCAATTGTCCCTTTCGGCGGTCGATCCTGTCGGTGGCACGGTGGAAGGGGCCGGGACCGCGCGTCTGCTGGGGGCCGACCGCAATGCGGCCGTGCGGATCACGCTGAACCGGCTGCGCGCGGTGAACCGGGAAGAGGCCACGGCCCTGGTCTCGGGGACCACGGACGTGACCTGGGACGGCAAGCTGCTGACGATCACGAACCGGACAACGGTCGACGAGGCAGAGGTTCGCCTGATCACCGACAACCTGCCGCCCAGCGTCGTGGACATCGAACTGGCGAGTGACGATGACCTGCCGGTCGAGAAGACGGCACCGGAAGAACCCGTCGATGACCTGCCCATCGTTCTCGACGTGGAAGTGGATGCACCTGCGAAGATGTTCATTCGCGGCCGGGGCCTGGATTCGGAATGGGCGGGCACGGTGACGGTGAAGGGGCGCTTGCCCGATCCGGTCCTGAACGTGGACGTCGGTGTCGTGCGGGGACAGCTTTCGCTGCTTGGCAAGGACTTCCGCGTCTCGACGGGAACGGTCGGGCTGACAGCCGACCTGCAGCCCCGCTTCAATATCGAACTGACCCGTCAGTCCGGTGACCTGGAGGGGACGATCAGCATTTCCGGCAGCCCGGCCCAGCCGACCATCGCATTCTCGTCGGTTCCCGAACTGCCGGAAGACGAGGTGCTGCCCAGATTGCTGTTCGACAAGCCCGCCCAGTCCATGAGCCCGCTGGAGGCCATCCAGCTGGCGCAGGGCATCAACACGCTGACCAATGGCGGTGCCGGCACCACCGACATGCTGCGCCAGGCGGTGGGGCTGGATGTATTGCGGGTGGAAGAAGGCAGCGACCCGAACTCATCGGGGTCGGTGGCGGTCGGGCAATACGTGCGTGAAGGGGTCTACGTCGGTGCCAAGCAGTCGCTGGATTCGGAGGCCGGGAGCGTGGTCGTGGAAATCGACGTGCTGCCGAACCTGAAGGTCGATGCCGAGGTCGGGCGCGGCGGCGGTGGCAGCACGGGCCTGACGTGGGAGCGTCGTTACTGACGTCCGGCCGCCCGCAATTCTGCCAGTCGCGATAAAAACGATCCGCGTGGTGATCCGGTTCGGTACCGGCGCTGTATCAGTCAACAGTTTGTCAGTCAGTAGTGTGTTTTGGCAAATGGTCTCCCCAGACCGACGACCCTTGCGGGGGACATGTCCGGAGCAGAACCCCTCCTCCCCCCCTCGACATGTCCCCCGCATCTTTCCCGCAGTTGAAACCCGTCGGCCGCCCGTGTGACTGGACCGGCCATCGCGGACACGCGAAGATGCGGTCACAACGCCTGTTCATCGGCGGCACCGTCACGGGGGGAAAGATCATGAAATACGTTCGTCTGGGAAATACCGGTCTGAAGGTCAGTCGCCTGTGCCTTGGCTGCATGACCTACGGTGATCCGTCAAAGGGCAATCACAGCTGGGTCCTGCGCGAGGACGAGTCCATGCCGTTCTTCAAGGAGGCATGGGAGGCCGGGATCAATTTCTTCGACACCGCCGACATGTACTCGCTTGGCGCATCGGAGGAGGTGACGGGCAGGGCGCTGAAGAAGCTGGGTGCCCGCGATACCCAGGTCATTGCCACCAAGGTCTACAACCCGATGAGCAAGGACCCGAACGACCGGGGACTGTCACGCAAGCACATCATGAAGAGCATCGATGGCAGCCTGAAACGGCTCGGTACCGACCACGTCGACCTCTACCAGATCCACCGCTTCGACTATCACACCCCCATCGAGGAGACGATGGAGGCGCTGCATGACTGCGTGAAGGCAGGCAAGGTGCGCTACCTCGGTGCGTCTTCCATGTGGGCGCGGCAGTTCATCCAGATGCAGCACGTGGCGGAACGGAATGGCTGGACCAGGTTCGTGTCCATGCAGAACTTCTACAATGCGGTCTATCGCGAAGAGGAGCGGGAGATGATCCCGTTCTGCCAGGAGACCGGTGTGGGCCTGATTCCATGGAGCCCGATGGGCCGGGGCTTCCTGACCCGCCGGCACACGGACCGGACCATCGGTGATACCGCGCGCGCAACCTCCGACCCGGTGGCGGCCCGCGTGTTCGGCCGGGAAGAGGATTTCGCCGTGGCGGATGCCGTCGGCGGTGTTGCCGACGCCCGGGGCGTGCCGATGGCGCAGGTGGCGCTGGCCTTCGTGCTGGCCCATCCGGCGATCACCGCACCGATCATCGGTGCCTCCAAGCCCGGTCACTTTCCGGATGCCCTGAAGGCATTGGAGCTTGAACTGAGCGAGGCGGAGCTGGACAGCATTCGCGCGGCATACCGTCCCAACGAAACGAAGGGCCACCAGTGACCGACGCAGCCATGGACGCCGCGATGATCGACGTTGCCCGGTGCCGGGCGGAAACACCCGGTGCGGAACGCGTGCTGCATTTCAACAATGCCGGTGCGGGACTGATGCCGCTGGCGGTGTTGAATGTCCTGAAGGAACACCTGGACCTGGAAGCCGGCATCGGCGGCTACGAGGCCGCTGACCGACGGCGCAAGGGGATCGAGCGGACCTATGACGCGATAGCAGCCTACCTGAACTGTGGCCGCGACGATGTCGCGGTGATGGAGAACGCCACGGCGGCCTGGAACCAGGCGTTCTTTGCCGTGGCCGACCGGATGAAGCCCGGAGACCGTATCCTGACGGCAGAGGCCGAATATGCATCCAACTACCTGACCTACCTGAAGGTCGCCGCCAGCCGTGGCGTCAGCGTGGAAGTGGTGCCGAGTGATGCCGACGGCGTGTTCGACGTGGCGGCACTTGAACGGATGATCGATGACCGCGTGGCGCTGGTGGCGGTCACCCACGTGCCGACCAACGGTGGCCTGGTCAACCCGGCGGCGGAGATCGGGCGGGTCACCCGGGCTGCCGGCGTGCCCTACCTGCTGGACGCCTGCCAGTCGGTGGGCCAGCGGGTGCTGGATGTGCAGGAAATCGGTTGTGATTTCCTGACCGCGACCGGACGGAAGTATCTGCGTGGCCCGCGCGGTACCGGGTTCCTCTACGCACGTCCCGAGATGCTAGCCCGTTTCGAACCACCGGTGATCGACCTGCATTCGGCGCTCTGGGTGGCGTCGGACAGGCTGGAATGGGCCGATGGTGCCCGCCGGTTCGAGAACTGGGAGTTCTACGAGGCGGGGCGCATCGGCCTGGGTGTTGCCGTGGACTACATGCTGAACGTGGGCGTGCCGGCCATGGAGGCGCGCGTTGCGGCCCTTGCCGCGACACTGCGTGCCAGGCTGTCCGAGGTGCCGGGTGTCGTGGTGCGGGACATCGGGCGGCAGAAATGCGGCATCACGACATTCACGATGGCGGACCACCATCCGCAGGGCGTGAAGCTGGCGCTTTCGATGCAGGGAATCAATGTTTCCACCAGCACCGAGTACAGCACGCGCATCGACATGGAGCGGCGGCAGATCGCCGGACTCGTCCGCGCCTCCGTTCACTATTACAATACAGAGGAAGAGATAGATCGCTTCGTCGAGGCGGTCGGCAAACTGGGGAGGCAGGCATGACAGCGGAAGAACGGGCGGCTGCACGGGACGAGGCAGTTCGGGTCGCAATGATGCAGGTCCGCGCCAACGAGGTGGCGCAGGGCGTGACGCGACAGGCCATCACAGACATGCGCGATGTGCTGATCGAACTGGCAAGGCGCCGGGACATCTTTCCGCTGGAGGACTTTCCGCCTCCCGAGCCGACGACCGCGCGCAAGAACGCCCTCTACCGCTTGTCGGAAGACCCGGATCATCGCTTTGCCCTCTATGCCCAGCTGTCGATGGGCGGCACCAATTCCCCCGCCCATGACCACACCACCTGGGCAGTCATCGTGGGCATGGAAGGACAGGAACTGAACCGCCTCTACGACCCGACCGATGACGGCGCGGTGGCGGAGCGCGACCAGTTCGTGGTCGAGGCGGGAACCGGCCTGGCGCTGATGCCCGACGACCTGCATTCGATCCATATCGACGGCAACGAGCCGGTGCTGAACTTTCACATGTACGGGCTGGCGCTGGCACAGCTGCACGGGCGTCGCCCTCACAACCCCGAAACCCATGCACGTAAGCACGCCCCGCCCCCCCAGCGCTGTCGCGATCTCCATCTGCCTCCCCGCGCGG
>CAJYBQ010000251.1 GCA_913064755.1 uncultured Alphaproteobacteria bacterium | reverse complement strand
TAAGGCAACCGAGGTGATCGCGCCGCGCCTGATCCGTGCGGCCAAGTCGGTTGCAGAAAGAAATGCCCAGTCTGTCATACGCGCCCCTCGTTCATCATTGCTTCAAGCATTCTGCGCGCAATCAATGCCGGCAGCTTAACCAAATTCAACACGGGGGTCAGAGCGAGGCGGGTCGCGCTGGCCCATCATTGGCCGCCGTTTTCGCGGCACGCTCCCGGCTACAGCCGTACTCACGGCGAGGCCCCAAAACCCAGCTCTCCGAGCCTCCATCTCCCCGCGCCTGGCGGGCGCCATCGCCAACGCGGAGAAAAAGGGCCTCGGCCGGTTCGAAGCGGCGCAGGATTATTTCTTCCATCCAAGCGGCGCGCCGAAACCGCAAGGGGAACGCCTGAAAAACCCGGCGTTTGCGGCGGCGCTTCGACGGATCGCGCACGAAGGCGCCGCAGCCTTCTACACCGGCCCGATCGCCGATGAAGTGGTGGCGGCCGTCAAGACGCGGGAGAATGGCGGGCTGCTCGCGAAGTCCGATCTTGCCAAATATGCCGTGATCGACCGTGACCCGATCTGCGCGCCCTACCGGGAATTCGAGGTCTGCGGCTTCCCGCCGCCGACGTCTGGCGGCATTGGCGTGCTGCAGACGCTGGCGATGCTGGCTGAATACGACCTTGGCGGTCTGGGACGCGGCCCGGCCAGCGCCCATCTCTTCGCCGAGGCGCTGAAGCGGGTGTATGCGGATCGGGCGCAATACGTCGCCGACCCCGACTTTGTCGCCGTTCCGACCGCGGGCCTGCTCGACCAGAATTCTCTTGCCGCGCGCGCCGCCGCCATCGATCCCAATAAAGCCAGCGGCAAGGCCAGCGCCGGGCGCCCGCCGGACGCCCCGTTGCGAGCGCCCGCGCGGCAGCCGGCTGAGAAAGGCACCAGCCACATCGTCATACGGGACGCCTATGGCAACGCCCTCTCCATGACCACCACGATTGAAACGGGTTTTGGCAGCCGGGTCATGGCCTCGGGCTTCCTGCTCAACAATGAACTGACGGATTTCTCGCGCGCGCCCCACGTGGACGGCGTGCCGGTCGCCAATCGGGTGGAAGGCGGCAAGCGCCCCCGGTCCACGCTGGCGCCGACGAACCCGTTCCCGGATGGCGGCGCCGCGCGCCTGGCCGCCTCGCCCGGCCGCCCCCCCCTCCTCCGGCGTGTGGCGGTGCGCGGACCACGGCGATGGAGAACTCGACCCCGCCGCAGCGGTGGGAGTGCACACGCGGCGTGCCGTCGGACTGGTCTGGAAGATCGAACAGGGCGAACTGGCCGAGGACCATCCGTTGAGCCACGAGATCGTGCACCAGATCCTGTCGCGCGAGGTGCTCTACATGGCGGTCTTCCTGCACGACATCGCCAAGGGGCGTGGCGGCGACCATTCCGTTCTGGGGGAGAAGGTCGCCAAGAAGCTCTGCAAGCGCATGGGTTTCAGCGCGGGCGAGACGGAAATGGTGGCCTGGCTGGTGCGCTGTCACCTGCTGATGTCGGCCACCGCCTTCAAGCGCGACCTGTCCGACATGAAGACGATTGCCGATTTCGTCGGGCTGGTGCAGAGCCCGGAACGACTGCGACTGCTATTGATCCTGACCGTGGCCGACATTCGCGCCGTCGGTCCCGGTGTCTGGAACGGCTGGAAGGGGCAGTTGCTGCGCGATCTCTATTACCGGGCCGAGGAGGCCCTGTCCGGCGACATGCGCGGCAAGGGTCCGAAACAGCGCGTGGCAGCCGCGCGGGAGGCACTGGCGGAGGTGCTCAGCACCTGGCCGACCGACGAGCTGGAGAAACATACCGAACGGTTCTACGACGGCTACTGGCTGGGCATCGACACCGACACCCAGGCCTGGCACGCGGAGGTCATGCGCAACGCCGACCGGAGCGAGGAACAACTGGCCATCGCCACCCGGTCCGACCAGTTCAAGGCGATGACCGAGATCCTGGTCTATGCCGCCGACCATCCGGGGCTGTTCAGCCGCATCGCCGGTGCCATGGCAGTGGCCCGGGTGAACATCGTCGATGCCCGCATCGCCACGACCCACGACGGCATGGCGGTGGATACCTTCATCGTGCAGGACATGGACGAGAGCGCGCTTTCCGACCCGCAACGGCTCGACAAGCTGCGTGACGCGGTGGCGCAGACCCTGGCCGGGGAGGTCAGGCCACGCGGCGTGATCGCGGGGCGCAAGGCCGGCTATGCGGAGCGCACGCGGGTCTTCAAGGTGGAGCCGGTGGTGCTGATCGACAACAACATCTCCAACACCTGGACCGTGATCGAAGTGAACGGGCGCGACCGGCCCGGCTTCATCCACGACGTGGCCTGGGCGCTGTACAACCTGTCCCTGAACGTCGGCCGCGCCCGCATCGCGACCTATGGCGAGCGTGCCGTCGACGTCTTCTATGTCCGCGACATGTTCGGCCTGAAGATCGATGATCCCAACCGCCATGAACGCATCCGCCAGAAACTGATCGAGGCGATACAGCCGACCACGAAGACGACGAAGACGGCGGCCAAGGGGTAGAGCGACCGACCATGCGGTCCCGCGTCATTGCATCGATGGCCGTTCCTGCGGCAGGATTGCCGGATCAGTTCACCGGCACCGAGAGAAACGACAATGACAAGCAAGACCGAGTTCGGGAATGGCGAGATCCCGTGGCGCCCCTTCGCGGGGTTCGAGGGGCTCTACTTTCACCTGCTGTCGGTGGATGATGCGACCAGCGTTGTCGACATGCTGATGAAATTCGATCCGCACGCCGAATGCGTGCCGCATCGCCACGTCGGCCCGACGAAGACGCTGGTGATCGAAGGCGAACACCGGCTGTTCGAACCGGTGCTCGACCATGGTGATCCCCACACCGCGCGGGTTTCGGGCGGGTTCGGGCGCAACAATGGCGATGAGACGCATATCGAGGGCGGGGGCGAGACCGGTGCCACGATCCTGTTGCAGATGACGGCGGTCGATGGCGTGGTCTACGAGATCCTGGACACCGACGGCAATGTCGACCGGGTCATCACGCTGGACGACTTCCGCCGTGGCCTGGCGAAGCAGCAGGCACGCGCCGCGGCCTGAATTTCATCCCTGCCGGAGTCCGGTCCGGACTCATCCAGCCTTGATTTAGCGATGCCGTCCGGTAGATATAGGACCATGCTGGTACTGTTTCGGTGAAACGGTACCCGAATCCAGAACCGGGGTGTTCCAGATCGATGATGCGACTGAGCAAACTGACGGACTACGCGGTGGTCATGATGGTCCACATGGGCCAGGTCAATGACCTGTCCTCCGGCGACGTGACCTTCACGACGGCGCGCCTGTCCGAGGATACCGGCGTGCCGCAGCCGACCGTGGCGAAGGTCCTGAAGGGCCTTTCCCGCGCCGGCCTGCTGCGCTCCGTTCGCGGTGCGCAGGGGGGCTACGTCGTGGAACGCACGGCGGACGAGGTCTCGATCGCCGAGATCATCCAGGCACTCGACGGTCCCATTGCGCTGACCGCCTGCGTCGATGGCGCGGACGACAGCTGCAACGTGGAGAACCTCTGCGGCATGCGGGGCAACTGGAACCGCGTCAATGATGCCATTCAATCCGCGCTGGGCCAGGTCACGCTGGCCGACATGGCGCTGACACCCATGGAATTCCCCGTGCCCGACGTACCGGCACGGGCACACGGACAATCACCCAGCACCTCGAGGGGGGCCTGACACATGGCTGCAACTGCCGAAACCATCCAGCAGGTCAAGGATCTGGGCGACCGCTACAAGTACGGCTTCTCGACCGATATCGAATCCGACCTGGCGCCGAAGGGATTGAGCGAGGATATCGTCCGCTTCATCTCCGCCAAGAAGGAGGAACCGGAATGGCTGCTGGAATGGCGGCTGAAGGCCTATCGCCACTGGCTGACCATGCCGGAGCCGGAATGGGCCTTCGTCGATTTCCCGCCGATCGACTACCAGGACGCCTATTACTATGCCTCGCCGAAGACCGGTGACAAGCCGAAGAGCCTGGACGACGTCGACCCGAAATTGCTGGAGACCTACGCCAAGCTGGGCATTCCCTTGCGGGAGCAGGAAGTGCTGGCCGGTGTCGAGGGTGCGCCGAGGGTGGCCGTCGATGCCGTGTTCGACAGCGTTTCCGTCGGCACCACCTACAAGAAGCAGCTGGAAGCCAAGGGCATCATCTTCTGCGCCATCTCGGAAGCCATCCAGACGCACCCCGAACTGGTGAAGAAGTATCTCGGCTCCGTCGTGCCGCCGGCCGACAACAAGCATTCCTGCCTGAACACCGCCGTCTTCACCGATGGCAGCTTCGTCTACATTCCGAAGGGCGTGCGCTGCCCCATGGAACTGTCGACCTATTTCCGCATCAACCAGGAAAACACCGGGCAGTTCGAACGCACGCTGATCATTGCCGACGAAGGATCCTACGTCAGCTACCTGGAAGGCTGTACCGCGCCGATGCGCGACGAGAACCAGCTGCATGCCGCCGTGGTCGAACTGATCGCGCTGGACGATGCGGAGATCAAGTATTCCACGGTGCAGAACTGGTATCCGGGCGACGAGAACGGCAAGGGCGGCATCTACAACTTCGTGACCAAGCGCGGGGCCTGCCGCGGCCGGAATTCCAAGATTTCCTGGACCCAGGTGGAAACCGGATCATCCATCACCTGGAAGTACCCGAGCTGCATCCTGCAGGGCGACAATTCGGTGGGCGAGTTCTATTCCGTCGCCATCACCAACAACTGCCAGCAGGCCGATACCGGCACCAAGATGATCCACATCGGCAAGAACACCCGGTCCACGATCATCTCCAAGGGCATCTCCGCCGGTCGGGCCAACCAGACCTATCGCGGGCTGGTCCGCATCCAGCCGGGCGCCGAGGGCGCCAGGAACTACACGCAGTGTGACTCCCTGCTGATCGGGGACCGCTGTGGTGCCCATACGGTGCCCTACATCGAGACGAAGAACTCCAGCGCCCGCGTCGAGCACGAGGCCACCACGTCGAAGATTTCCGACGAGCAATTGTTCTACTGCCGCCAGCGCGGCCTGTCGGACGAGGAAGCGGTGGCGCTGATCGTCAACGGCTTCTGTCGGGAGGTGATGCGCGAACTGCCGATGGAATTCGCCGTGGAGGCAACGAAACTGGTGGGCATCAGCCTGGAAGGCAGCGTCGGCTGAGGCCGATTGCAGTCAGCACAACGAACACGAAGAGCCGAAGGCGACATCATGCTGAAAATCGAGAACCTGCACGTCAATGTGGATGGCAAGGAAATCATCCGGGGCCTGGACCTGGAAGTCCCCAAGGGGGAAGTCCATGCGATCATGGGACCGAACGGGGCCGGCAAGTCCACCCTGTCCTACACGCTGGCCGGGCGCGATGGCTATGAAGTGACGGACGGCAAGGTCACGTTCCAGGGCCGCGACCTGCTGGACCGGCTGCCGGAGGAACGCGCCGCCGACGGCCTGTTCCTCGGCTTTCAGTACCCGGTGGAAATCCCCGGTGTCGCCACGCTGACGTTCCTGAAGACGGACGTCAACGCGGTGCGCCGCCAGCGCGGGCTGGACGAATTCGACGCCATGCAGTTCATGAAACTGGTGCGCGACAAGGCCAGGGACCTGAACACCTCCGGCGAGAGGCGGAAGCGGCCGGGCAAGG
>CAJYBQ010000250.1 GCA_913064755.1 uncultured Alphaproteobacteria bacterium | reverse complement strand
CGATCCAGGACCGGTTTCCGCGCTGGTTCGGTGTCCTCGGCCCCGCCGCGCAGGCACGGTTGCTGGCGGGACCGGCAGCGGCAGCCATTGCGCCGGTCACGCCCGACAGCCTTCCCTTCGACACCGCGCCCGGCACAAGCGCATTGCGCCGGTTGCAGTATTTCGACCAGACGTCATGGCTGCCCGACAACCTGCTGGAACGGGGCGACCGCATGACCATGGCCGCCTCCATTGAGGGCCGGATGCCGTTCATGGACCATGAACTGGCCACCCTCGTCGCCCGCCTGCCCGATGATTGCCGGATCCGAGGCGGACAGGACAAGTGGCTGCTGCGGGAGGGGATGCGCCGCATGCTGCCCGCGGAGCTTCTGGATCGCCCCAAGGTCGGGTTCCGCGTACCCGTGAACGACTGGTTTCGCACCACCATGCGCGACTGGGTCCACGATCACCTGACCGGCACGGACTCGCGCAGCCGAGACCTCTACGATGCCGGGGAACTCTCCCGCATTCTGGGTGATCACAACCGGGGTCGGCAGAACCACGAGAAACTGATCTGGACCCTGATTTCGCTGGAACTGTTCCTGCGCCGCTACGGCATGACCGTCTGACGACCCGGACGCCACCCGCCGCAACAGAAACCGCTGGACCCTGCCCGGTGCGGGAGGCGACACTCCACCCATCATGAAACGCTTTGCCGTTCAACGGTCTGCATTGCTGGTGATCGTGTGCTGGCTTGGCTTCGATGCCTTGCCGCGCCCCGCCGTGGCGCAACCGGCACATGCCCAGTTGGAGGGCCGGATCGATCTCGCCCTGATCCTGGCGGTCGATACGTCAACCAGCGTCGACAACGGCGAATACCGGCTGCAGATGCTGGGCCTCGCCAACGCCTTCCGCCACGAATCCGTGCGCTATGCCATGCGCACGGGCGCACCCCTGGGGATGGCGGTGACCCTGATGCAATGGTCTGGCCGCGATGAACGGATGCAGGTCGTTCCCTGGACCCTGTTGCAGACGGATGCGGATATCGAGGCACTGGCCAGCCGCATCGCCGATGCCCCCCGCATGATCAAGGGCGGCAGGACGGCATTGGGTGAGGCAGTGCTGGGCAGCATCGACCTTTTCGACGCCCTGCCCTGGCAACCGCGCCGCAGGGTGATCGACGTATCGGGCGATGGCGGCAACAATGACGGCATCCTGCCCCGCAATGCGCGTGAACAGGCGCGGGCGGCGCAGGTGACGGTGAACGGCGTGGCGATCCTGAACGAGGAACCGCGGCTGGACATCTATTACACGTCGGACCTGATCGTCGGACCGGGATCGTTTCTGGTCACGGCAACGGATTACGTGGATTTTGCCCGCGCCATCCGGCTGAAGCTGGTACGGGAGATCATCGGCAACCCGATGGCAATGAACGACGTGGACAGGGAAACGGAGTCGCAACTGCAATGAGTGACCGGCACGAAGGCATGGGCAGCAGGACAATCCGGCTGGAGGATACGCGGTTCGTCAGGGGCGAAGGCCGCTATACCGATGACCTGGCCGATGCAACGGCCCTCCACGGGCTGTTCGTCCGGTCAGAGATCGCGCATGGCCTGATCCGCAACGTGAGCCTTGATGACGCCCGCGCGGTACCCGGCGTGGTCGCCGTCCTGGCAGGACGGGACGCGGCGGACGACGGACTTGGCACCCTGACCACTACCGTGCCGATCACCAACCGCGATGGCAGCATGATGGTCGAGGCAATGCGCCCGATCCTGCCGCTGACCCATGTCCACCATGTGGGGCAACCCCTCGCCCTGGTCATCGCGGAAAGCATGGCCGCGGCGCGTGATGCGGCCGATCTGGTTGATTTCGATATCGAGGACCTGGGGGCCGTGACCGTCGCCGGCACGGAGAGCCCCACCCTGCACGACGCTGCCCCCGACAACATGGTCTTCGACTGGGGCAGCGGCGATGCGGCAGCAACCGCCGAAGCCATAAGAACGGCACCACATCGGGTGAACGTCGTCCTGCGGTCGCAACGGATCTGCGGCGCGGCGCTGGAAGGACGGGCGGTCGTCGCGGCCTATGACGGTACGGGGGAACGGGTGGTGCTGACCAGCGCCAGCCAGGGGGTCCACCTGCTGCACCACCAGATCACCCGGAACGCCCTGCACTGGCCGAAGGAACGGGTGCGCGTGGTCACGCAGGAGGTCGGCGGCGGTTTCGGGCCGAAGTTCTTCGCCTATCCCGAACAGGCCGCGATGGTCTGGGCCGCGTGGAAGCTGCAACGCACGGTGCGCTGGACCTCGGCACGGACCGAGAGCTTCGTGTCGGAGACCCATGCCCGGCCACAGGTGACGGATGCCACGCTGGCCTTCGACGATGACGGGCGGTTCCTGGCCCTCGGGGTCGATGCGCTTGCCGACATGGGGGCGTTCCTGTCCACCTTCGGACCAGGCAATCCGACCGACAGCATGGCGAAGGTCGCCAGCGGCATGTATGCCCTGCCCCGCATCGCGATACGGTCGCGGGCCTGGTACACCAGCACGGTTCCGATCGATGCCTATCGCGGCGCGGGCAAGCCGCCGATGGTGATCGCGCTGGAGCGGCTGGTGGACAAGGCGGCGATCACGCTCGGGCTTTCCCCGGACGAAATACGGCGTCGCAACCTGGTGCAGCCAGAAGACATGCCATGGCGCACGCCGCTGGGCCTGACCTACGATGGTGGCGACTATCCCGCCATGCTGGACAATGCGCTGCAGGCGCTGGACTGGGACGGATTCGCCGGACGACAGGCCGACAGCGCCGCACGCGGCCTGCTGCGCGGCCTCGGCCTCGCCTGCAACATGCATCCCGTTGGCGGCGTCACCGCGGAGACCAGCGAAGTCACCGTCGATGCCCGAACCGGGCGGATCGAGGCCTGGACCGGCACGCAGTCGAGCGGCCAGGGCCATGAAACCGTCTTCGCGCAGATCCTGGCCGATCGCCTGGGGCTTCCGATCAGCCAGATCGACGTGCGCCAGGGCGACACGGATCGCCTGCAACGCGGCGGTGGCACCGGCGGTTCGTCATCCACCACCATTTCAGGTGCAACACTGGCGCGCACGGCGGACGAGGTGATCCGTATCGGGCGCCAGCGTGCCGCGGACCGGCTGGAGACCGCGGAGGAGGATATCGAGTTCGCTGCCGGGTCGTTCCAGGTCACCGGAACCGACCGCCGGGTCAGCCTGTTCGACCTCGCCGCCGACGCGCCGCTGAAGGCCAGTCAGGATTTCGCGGATTCGGTCGCATCCTTTCCGCATGGCATCGTCATTGCCGAGGTCGAGATCGATCCGGACACCGGGCATGTGCGGCTCGACCGCCTGGGATCGGTCGACGATGCCGGGCGCGTCATCAATCCAGCCCTGCTGGCCGGACAGGCCCAGGGGGCGCTGGCGCAGGGTGTTGGCGCCATCATGCTGGAGAACGCGGTCTACGACCCGGACAGCGGGCAATTGCTCAGCGGTTCCTTCATGGATTACTGCATGCCGCGTGCAGATGACCTGCCGTCCATCGACACGCGGTACCTCGAGACCCATTCGCCGACCAACCCGCTGGGGGTGCGTGGCATCGGCGAACTGGGGGCGAACGGTGCCCCGGCGGCGATCAACAATGCCGTGCACCATGTCCTGCGCCAGCGTGGAAACTTCGCAGACCTTGATGCACCGTTCCTGGCAGAAAGGGTCTGGCGGGCGCTGAACTCCGGTTGAGCCCGCCATGTCCAGCCCATGTTCGATCCTTCGCCACTGCTGAGACTCTACGCCCGCCGTCGCCTCGCCATGCTTGGCGCGCAAGACCCGGTGGCGGCGCAACTGGCGCAATTGCGCGGTCTGCTGCGCCGGGCTGCGGGAACCCGCTTCGGCAGGGATCACGGCTTTGACAGGATCAGCACTGCCGCCGACTTCCAGGCCCGGGTTCCGATCCGGTCCTACGAGGATTTCTGGCGCGATTACTGGTCCGCCCCCTTCCCCGACCTGACGAACCGGACATGGCCCGGCAAACCGCCCTACCTGGCCGTCAGTTCCGGCACCACATCCGGGGCCAGCAAGTACCTGCCGGTCACCGCCGACATGATGCGCGCCAACAAGCGCGCCGCGATGGACATTGCCGTGCACCACCTGGCCCACCATCCGAAGGGCCGGCTGCTGCGCGGCAAGACTTTCATGCTGGGCGGTTCGACGGCGCTGCGCGATCAGGGACACGGCGTGTTCAGTGGAGACCTTTCAGGCATCGCGGTGAAGGACCAGTCCCGCTGGATGCGACCGTTCTCCTTCCCACCGCCGGAACTGGCGCTGCTGGACGACTGGGAAGAAAAGCTGAACCGCGTGTCGCGGCTTTCACTGGATACCCGGATCAGCATGATCTCCGGCACCCCGCCCTGGCTGCTGATCCTGTTCCAGCGGCTGCATGCCATGACCGGCGGTGCCGCGCCCTATCCGGACCTGGAACTGCTGGTGCACGGTGGCGTCGCCTGGGACCTCTACCGCGACCGGTTGAAACCGTTCCTGGACCAGACCCGCGCCGCGACCCGCGAGGTCTATCCGGCCAGCGAGGGCTTCATTGCCATCGCCGACCGGGGCGATGCGGAGGGTCTGCGCCTGGTCCTCGACAACGGGCTGTTCTTCGAATTCGTGCCCTTGTCGGAGCTGGGCACCGACAGGCCGACCCGTCACTGGATCGACACCATCCAGACCGACATCGACTACGCGATCATCCTGTCCTCCAATTCCGGCATGTTCGCCTATCAGATCGGCGACACGGTCCGCTTCGTGGATCGCGTGCCGCCGCGCCTGCTGATCACCGGACGCACGTCCTACATGCTGTCGGCCTTCGGTGAACACCTGATCGGCAGCGAACTCGACAGCGCCGTGCAGCATGCCGCCCGGCTGACCGGGCTGTCCGTGAACGAGTACATGGTGGGGGCGATCCTGCCCGAGGGGGCGCGCAGCGTCGGCCATCACCTCTACCTGGTCGAAACCACGACACCGGCAGATGCCGACCGGGCAGACGCTTTCGCCCGGGCCGTGGATGCGCGGTTGCAGGACATGAACGAGGACTACCAGGCGCACCGGCAGAACGACACCGGCATGACCCTGCCGGTGATCCGTTTCCTGCCACCGCGCAGTTTCGACCGCTGGATGGCGGCACAAGGGAAACTGGGCGGGCAGCACAAGGTGCCCCGCGTGATCAACGACATGACGAAGTTCACCGCGATCGCGACGGAACTGTCCCGCCCTGCATCGTGAACCGGCTCAGTCAGATCACTCCCGGCCAGTCGATCACCGGCAGGGACGAGACGGATTCGCGCAGCGACCGGCTGTAGTTCCGCCTGACGTCCGAATAATAGGGATCGTTCTTTTCGAACCGGCGGATCTGGACGGCTTCCAGCGAATTGGCGCGATAGCAGATCATGTCGAACGGCGGCGCGACCGACAGGTTGGACCTGACCGTTGCATCGAAAGACAGCAGGGACAGCTTCACCGCGTCGGCCATCGTGGTGACACCATGACGGAAGGCCCGGTCCAAGATCGGCTTGCCGTATTTCAGTTCCCCCACCTGCAGGTAGCAGGTATCCGGCGTTGCCTGGATGAAGTTGCCGGCCGAATAGATCAGGAACAGGCAATGCACTTCACCGGCGATCTGGCCACCGAACAGCATGCTGGCACCGGGATCGCCAT
>CAJYBQ010000249.1 GCA_913064755.1 uncultured Alphaproteobacteria bacterium | reverse complement strand
CTGGAGGCAAGTGACCTGGACTGGCAGCAGAACTGGGACATCCACGTCATGGCCCATGTCTATGCGGCGCGGGCGGTGGCGGAGAAGATGGCCGTGCGCGGCGGTGGCTACCTGGTGAACACCGCGTCGGCGGCGGGTCTGCTGACCCATGTCAATTCGTCGACCTATTCGGTGACCAAGAGCGGTGCGGTGGCCTTCGCTGAATGGCTGTCGATCAACTACGGCGACCGGGGCGTGCGGGTATCCGTGCTGGCCCCACAGGCCGTGCGCACGGCCATGACAACGGGGCGCGAAGTCTCCGTCGCCTCCGTCGACGGCATGATGGAGCCGGAAGAGCTGGCAGACTGCGTCATCCGCACCATGGACAAGGAAGAGTTCCTGATCCTGCCGCACGAGGAAGTGCGCGAATACGTCAAGCGCAAGGCCCTGGACATCGACCGCTGGCTCGGCGGCATGCGCCGCTTCAAGAACAAGCGCGGCGACGGCAGCACCTGAGCCGGGGCGGGGGCGTCCACCCCGGGGCGATCAGGCCGTGGGTCAGCCGCCCCTGAGCACGTGCGGCTCCGCCAGGTACTCGGCGGACTGCATCTCGTGCAGGCGGCTGGCGGTGCGGTGGAATTCGAAGGCCCCGTCGCCGGACGGATAGAGGTCGTCGGGGGAGGCATCCGCGGCGCAGATCAGCTTGGTGCGGTTCTCGTAGAGCGCGTCGATCAGCGTGACGAAGCGTTTTGCCTCGTTGCGCTGTTCCCGCGTCATCTTCGGCACGTCGGCCAGGATCAGCGTGTGGAAACGCTCCGCCAGCGCCAGGTAGTCGGCGGCCCCCAGCGGACGTTCGCACAGGCTGGCGAAGGTCATGAAGGCCACGCCCTTGGCCGCGCGGGGTATCTCCAGCGTCCGGCCCTGCGTGGTCAGCCTGTCGGTGCCGGCCTCCTCGCCTTCCGTCAGGGCGGCGAAGTCCTTTTCCAGCGCCGCATCGGCCTCCTGCCCCAGCGGCGAGACATAGACCGGCATCTGGTTCAGCCGATCCATGCGGTAGTCGGTCGGACTGTCGAGGTGCAGCACGTCCAGCTTTTCCTGCAACAGGGCGATGAAGGGCAGGAAGAGCTGTCGGTTCAACCCGTCCTTGTAGAGATCGGTGGGGGCGCGGTTCGATGTGGCGACCACCACGACGCCGCGTTCGAACAGGGCCGTGAACAGGCGGCCGAGGATCATCGCGTCGGCAACGTCCGTGACCTGGAACTCGTCGAAGCAGAGCAGCGTTGCCTGCCCCGCCACGCGGTCGGCGATGGGGGGGATCGGGTCATCACCTTCCCGCTCGTCCTTCGATTTCTGGCGGAACGCATGCGCGTCGGCATGAACCTCCAGCATGAAGCGATGGAAGTGGACGCGGCGTTTCCGCTTCACCGGCGCGGTATCGTAGAACAGGTCCATGATCATGGACTTGCCGCGTCCGACACCGCCGTAGATATACAGGCCCGACGGCACCTCCGCCGTCTTGCGCCGTGCACCGAACTGGAAGATGCGGCGCACGGTCTTTTCCTTGCGCGGATCATAGTCGACCAGGCGCAGATGCAGGGCCTGCAGCTTTTCGGCCGCGAGTTCCTGTACCGGATCGTGGTTCAACTCCCCGCCGCGGACCAGCTTGCGATAGCTGTGGATCGGTCCCTGCGCGTCCAGCTCGATCTCGCTCACAGGCTGAACCCCATGCCATCCTCTGCCACTGTCCAGCCCCGGGCCTCGACCTCTGCCCGTTCCTTCGCGTCACGGCGCAGCACCGGGTTGGTGTTGTTCAGGTGGATGAAGACCTTGCGTCCCACGTCCAGCCCGTCAAAGGCGGCAAGCGTGCCGTCCGTTCCGCTGATGGACATGTGGCCCATGCGCTGGCCGGTCTTGATGCCCACCGATTGCACCATCATCTCGTCGTCGGTCCACAGCGTGCCGTCAAAGAAGACCATCTCGGCGCCCTTCAGCCGGGCCGCCAGTTCGTCGGTCATGCGGGCACAGCCGGGGATGTAGAACAGGCGCCGTCCCTCGTCATCGGCGATCTCCACCCCCACCGTGTCCTCGTCGACCGTGCCGAAGTTGCTGTCCGCGGAACCGTCTTCCAGCCACAGCGCCACCTTGCCCGGCACCGGGAAGACCGTCAGCGACAGGCCGAGCGGCGTGCCGTCCTGTTCGGTCAGGGCGACGGTCTGGTCCAGGGTGAAGGCCCGCCGGTCGACGAACTTCGGGTTCAGCACGTTGAAGATCGTGTTCGCCGCCAGCACGTCCTGGATGCGTTGCGTGGCGTAGAGCGCCAGTGGCTGGCTTTCCCGCAGGTTCAGCAGGCCCGCCGTGTGGTCCACGTCCCCGTTGGTCAGCACGGCCGCCCGGATCGGACTGTCGCGCAGCCCCGACTTCGGATGCAGCGGCGGATTGCGTTCGATCTGCTGGCGCAGGTCGGGGGAGGCGTTGAACAGGACATAGCGTTCGCCGTCTGCCGATACGGCGATGGATGACTGGGTCTGCGCGGTCAGCGCGGGATCGCCGTCCCAGAACGCGCGGCAATTGACGCAATTGCAATTCCATTGCGGAAACCCGCCGCCCGCGGCAGCGCCCAGAACCAGCACCTGCATTTCACTTGCCCCCCATCCAGACTGACATCAGCGACGACCATAACCCGATCCGGGCTGCAGATGTATCGCCCCGGCCAGAAACATCAGTGGGCAAGTTCGATGACCTTCACGGTGGCAGATGCCGTTGCAACCGGGCCCTCGCCACCGTCGGTCAGTTCGGCTTCGACGAACTTCGTGCTGGCCCCACCGCCGATCACCCTCGCGGTCACGCGCGCGTCGCCGGCACGGGCGGCGCGCACGAAGTTGACGTTCATGGTGATGGTCACGCCATACATGCCGACCCCCCTGTTGCGGCTCGACGCCCCGCCACCGGCGATGCCGCAATCCAGGAAGGCGGCGACGATGCCGCCACGCACCGCTCCGGCGGCGTTGCGGTGATAGTCCGTGAACGTCGTCTCGCTGACATAGAATCCGTCGCCGCGTTCAATCACCGAAACCGGCATGTGGTCACTGAACAGCGGTGCGCCCTTGATGTCGTTCTGTCGCATGAATGGTCCCTGATCTGGTTGGTCGGCACAGCATACGGCGGGCATTGCGTGGTGAAAGAGCCGACATTGCATGGACGGGTCAGGCGATACGGGGTTCACCTGCCGGGTCCCAGGCCCTATTTCTGGGCCCTCGACCGGGCAGGCGAGTCCCCATGAAAGTCGCCATTGTTCCCGTTACGCCGTTTCGCCAGAACGCCTGTGTCGTCTGGGACCCGGACACGATGATCGGTGCGCTGACCGATCCGGGCGGTGACAAGGACCGGCTGCTGGCCGTGGCCGAGGAACAGGGCGTGACGCTGGAGAAGATCCTCGTCACCCATGGCCACATCGATCATGCGGGCGCGGTTGCCGACATTGCCGAACAGCTCGGCCTGCCCATCGAGGGGCCGCAGAAGGAAGAGACCTTCTGGATCGACAAGCTGGAGGAACAGGGCTCACGCTTCGGTTTCGAAGGCGCGCGCGGGTTCACGCCGACCCGCTGGCTGGAGGACGGTGACCAGGTGTCGCTGGGCAGCATGACGCTGGACGTGCGTCATTGCCCCGGTCACACGCCGGGCCACGTGATCTTCTTCCATGCGGCATCGAAGGTGGCGATCGTCGGTGACGTGCTGTTTCGCGGCTCCGTCGGGCGGACCGACTTTCCGCGCGGCAACCACCGCCAGCTCATCACCTCGATCCGGGAAAAGCTCTGGCCGCTGGGCGACGATGTCACCTTCGTTCCGGGCCACGGGGACACGTCCACCTTCGGCAACGAGCGGATGACCAACCCCTATTGCGCCGACCTTGTCGACATCGACTAGGTCGGTCCGGCAAGGGGGTACACCGGCAGCCAAGGCGGGTCCGGGGCACTCGGCGCACAGCAAAAAGGCCGCAGCTTTCGCCACGGCCCCGTCCGATCAGGTCAGACCCGGCAAGGGTCCTACTTGATCTTGGCTTCCTTGAACTCGACGTGCTTGCGCGCAACCGGATCGTACTTCTTCAGCACCATCTTCTCGGTCAGCGTACGCGGGTTCTTCTTGGTGACGTAATAGAAGCCCGTGCCAGCCGTGCTGACGAGCTTGATCTTGACGACGGTTGGCTTGGCCATGTGTCACTTCCTGCTTTGAAGCGTTGAATTCAGGTCGCGGAAAATAGCCGTGGTGCCTGTTTTGTCAAGCGCCGCGGCATCCATGCCCGTGCAATACCCTGTCATTGGGCCTGATCGATGCCCGAAAGCACGACACCTTCGCGGCGCGGATCGGCCCCGCCGCGGGTCACGCCGGCCACCTGTTCGATACCGTGCAGGCCACTGTTCAGCACCCGCAGCTTCACCGCGTGACCCATGGACTCCAGCGCCGCCGCACGCTCCGCCACTGCGGTGCCGGCCTCCAGGTCGGTGGGGCCATTGCGATTGACGTGGTGCGGCAGATCGATTGCGGACTGCACGTCCAGCCCCCAGTCCAGCACCGCGACAATGGTCTTCGCGACATAACCGATGATGCGGCTGCCACCGGGGGAGCCGATGGCGAGGCGCAGGCTGTTGTCGTCGGCATTCAGCACGATGGTGGGGGACATGGAGCTGCGCGGGCGCTTGCCCGGCTCGACCCGGTTTGCCACCGGGCGGCCATCGTCATCCTGGGGACGGAAGGAGAAATCGGTCAGCTGGTTGTTCAGCATGAAGCCGCCGACCATGAGGCGCGATCCGAAGGCGTTCTCCACCGACGAGGTCATGGAGACCACGTCGCCCGCCGCATCCATGACCACGAAATGGGTCGTGGAGGGCTGGCTGAGATCGGCACCGGGCTGGAAGTCCCACCCGTGATCCAGTGGATTGCCTGCCGCCACCGGGCCGCTGCTGCGGTCCATGTCGATGGTTGCCGCCCGGCGCTGCAGATAGGCCGGGCGCAGCATGGCGTCGACCGGCACGTTCACGAAGTCGCTGTCGGCCAGGTAAAGGCCCCTGTCGGCATAGGCGCGGCGCTGTGCCTCCGAAATCAGGTGAATGGCGCGGGCCGAACCGGGTTCGGCTGCCGCGATGGGCAGGTGATACAACTGCCCCAGGATCTGCGCAACGGTGACCCCGCCGGACGTTGGCGGCGGCATGCCGCAGACCCGGTAGCGTCGATACGGCGTGCAGAGTGGTTCCCTGCGCCTGGCCTCGTAATTCGCCAGGTCGCCCTGGGTGATCACGCCGGGGTTGGTGGCATGGCATTGCACGGCATCGACGATCGCCTCGGCAATCGGCCCGCGATACATGGCGGTTGCCCCGTTCCAGGCAATGTCGGCCAGGGAGCGGGCGAGGGCACTGTTGCGCAGGTTGTAGCCAACCGGCAGCGGTTCCCCGTCGCGGTAGAAGAACCGTCCCGCGACCTCCGATGCCTTCAGGAACCGGTCACGCCCGAGCAGGAAATGCAGGCGCGGGGTGATGGCGAAGCCGTCTGTCGCGGCGCTGATCGCCGGTTCGAACAACGCGCTCCATTGCAGGGTGCCGTGGTCCTGGTGCGCCAGTTCCAGCATGCGCATCACGCCCGGCACCCCGACCGCGCGGCCCCCGACAACGGCATCGAAGAACTTCAGCGGCGTGCCATCGGGTGCCAGGAACAGGGTCTCCGTGGCCGACCT
>CAJYBQ010000248.1 GCA_913064755.1 uncultured Alphaproteobacteria bacterium | reverse complement strand
GACGATCCGCAACGCCTCGGCCAAGGACCCGGCCTTCCTGTTCTGCGTTGACGACGCGCCGATGCAGCGCAAGCTGGGTTATTACGAGGAATTCCCCGACCCGTAAATTTCCCCGGCCATTTTTCGAGCTACAGCGCCTTCAGGGCTTTGCACCGCCGGGGTGCAGGTTTGCGCCGAGGATATGGTCGGCCTGGTGAATGACATGCCCCGCGTGACCCACGATCAGCGGATCGGGTGGCGTCGCGATCTCGGGATTCTTGCCCGGATAGTCCAGCGTCGACAGGAAATACTTCATGCAATTTAATCGTGCACGCTTCTTGTCATCCGACTTCACGACCGTCCACGGCGCATCGGCGGTGTCAGTGTAGAAAAACATCGCCTCCTTGGCTTCCGTGTAGTCATCCCACTTGTCGATCGACTTGCGGTCGATGGGCGACAGCTTCCAGCGTTTCAGGGGTTCCTTCTCGCGCGCGTTGAAGCGGCGCAGCTGCTCGTCCTGCGTCACCGAGAACCAGTACTTGAACAGCCGGATGCCGGACCGGACCAGCATCCGCTCGAAATCCGGTGCCTGGCGCATGAATTCCAGGTATTCGCGCGGCTCGCAGAACCCCATCACGCGCTCGACCCCGGCGCGGTTGTACCAGGACCGGTCGAACATCACGATCTCGCCCGCCGACGGCAGATGCTGCACGTAGCGCTGGAAGTACCACTGGCTCTGCTCCCGCTCCGAAGGCTTGTCCAGGGCCACCACCCGCGCGCCGCGCGGGTTCATGTGTTCGGTGAAACGCTTGATCGTGCCGCCCTTGCCCGCCGCGTCCCGGCCTTCGAACAGGATCACGACCCGTTCCCCGGATTGCTTCACCCATTCCTGCATCTTCAGCAGTTCGACCTGCAGTTCGGCCTTGTGCTGTTCATAGGCAGGGCGTCGCACCTTGGTCCGATAGGGATATTCACCGGTCTCGAACAGCCGTCGAACCGTCGCCGCGTCATGCCGCATCTCCGCGACACGATGCGCGCCCGAAACATGCGCAGGCTCCGCCGTCGGTGTTCCTGGCCCCGGTGTTCCTGACTCCGGTGTTCCTGGCCCCGGCTTTCCAGGCGCTTCCGACGCGGGGACGGCAACCGGCGTCACGCTGGCCGCGTCCGGTTCACTCTCACTGCTCTCAGCACCCGTGCCTTCCGTCTGGTCCTGCTGCATGACGTTCCCCTTCCAACATCTTCCAATCCCGGACAATGGCACGGCACCCCCCTGCCGGTTCTTGATTCAGGTCAATACCGGCCCGGCAAGCTTGTCATCCAGCCGGTTTCGGCGAAGATGGTCGCGACGGGAGGATGCCCTTGAAGAACATCGATATCCTTGTTGCAGGGGCCGGTATCGGCGGCCTGACCACGGCGCTCTGCCTCGCGGCGAAGGGTTTCCGCGTCACGGTTGTCGAGCAATCCGACCGGATCACGGAGATCGGTGCCGGGATCCAGATCAGCCCCAACGGCAACCGCGTGCTGCACGACCTCGGCCTGAAACGGGAGCTGGAAGCGGTGGCCTTCCTGCCGCTGCAATCCGAACGTCGCGACTGGAAGACCGGTGAAGTGCTGGCCGGTGGCCCACTGGGTGAAACGGTGATCGAACGCTACGGGTTTCCCTATTACCACATCCATCGGGCGGACCTGATCCGGGTGCTTGGCGAGGCCGTCGCACGATCCCCGCTGATCGAACTGCAGACCGGCGTCCGGGCAGAGGGCTTCACGCAGGATGCCGACGGCGTGCGCCTGGCCCTGCAGGGAAACCGGATGCTGGAAGCCGGAACGCTGATAGGGGCGGATGGCATACGATCCGTCGTGCGCGATGGCCTGTTCGAAGCGGAGGCGCCGACATTCACCGGCAACATCGCGTGGCGCAGCCTGATCCCGGCGGAGAGACTGCCGCCCGGCATGGTGCGTCCGGCCGCGACGGCCTGGTGGGGACCGGGCCGGCATTTCGTCCATTACTACGTGCGCGGCGGGCAGTTCGTGAATTGCGTCGCGGTCGTGGAAAAGGACGGCTGGGAGATCGAATCCTGGACCGAACGCGGCGACCTGGCGGAACTGCGGGCCGACTTCGCGGGCTGGCACGATGACATCGGCACGCTGATCGCCACGATGGACCCCGATGCCTGCTTCAAGTGGGCCTTGTTCGACCGGCCACCGATGCCGCGCTGGGGCAAGGGCCGCGTCACCCTGCTGGGCGATGCCTGCCATCCGACGCTGCCGTTCATGGCGCAAGGTGCGGTCATGGCGATCGAGGACGCGGCAGTGGTTGCCGGGTGCCTGTCCGGCATCGCCGAACCGGCGCGCGCCTTCGCGCATTACGAGGCGCTGCGCAGGGAACGCACGGCGGCGATACAGTCCGGGTCACGCCGCAATGCCCGGCTGTTTCACATGCATGGCGCCGCCGCCGAAGACCGGAATCGCGAGGCCGCAGCGCAGCACCGCCAGACTCTCGAATGGCTCTATACCTACGACGCGCTGACGGCGCACCAGGCACCAACGACGGAAGGAAGCAGGCAATGAACAAGGTGGACGGACTGCATCACATCGCCCTGACGACAGCGGACATGAAGGGCCAGATCGAGTTCTTCACCGAGAAGCTCGGCATGGAACTGGTGGCGCTCTACTGGATGCACGGGGTGGCCAACACGTTCCACGGTTTCCTGCGTCTCAACGACGAAAGCTCGATCGCCTTCGTCCACAATCCGGATATCGCGAAGATACCGGTTCAGCTTGGACAGACCCATGCGGGCAATCCGGGTGCGAACTGCGCCAGGGGGACGATGCAGCACCTGGCGCTGAGGGTCGCCGACCAGGATGAATTGCTGGCCATGCGCGACAGGCTGCGGTCGAAGGGCGTTCCCGTGGTCGGGCCGAAGGATCATGGTTTCTGCATGTCGATCTATTTCGCCGGGCCGGAGAACCTGTCGCTGGAGCTTTCCTGTTCGTCGGAGCCGATCAACCAGCAGGCCTGGATCGACCCGGAGGTCGTGCGTCTGTGCGGCATCAGCGACACCGAGCTGGAACGCTACAAGACATCCAGCGACCATGCCGATGCAGGCGGCGCGGTCCCGCAGCCGGGCATCGATGCCCCGGGACCGCACATGACCAATTACCCGCCGAGGGTCTACGAAGCGATCCTGCGGACATCGGACGCGCAGATGCTGGCCAACAGCGAGAACCAGCCCCCCGTCCAGGTCACCGCCGCCGAGTAGGCAGGTCGCCTGCTGCATGACTGCTGCGCATCGGCAACCGCCGGGAACTGTTGTTGTCTGTCATCCTGTCACGCTAGGGTTCCGGCGGGGCAGGACCGGGGGAGGTTTGCATGACGTTTCGTCTTGATCTGGACGGCACGATCCACACGATCGACATTGCCGCGCGGAAGCCATGGGTCACGGTCGCCATCGACGGGCGACCGGCGGTCGCGGCGGATTGCGTCGGTGACGCGGGTGACCTCTACGTGGAGGTCGGCACCGATGACTGCTTCAGGGCGGTCACGGCGCGCGACGGTGATGTCACCTGGGTCCGCATGAATGGCCGTACGTTCCGCGTGCGCATCGAGGACCCGGTCGCCGCTGCCCAGGACAGTGCAGGCGGCAATGACGACATCCGCGCGCCCATGCCCGGCACGGTGATCGAGGTGCTGAAGGCAGCGGGGGATCGGGTCAGCCGTGGAGACAAGGTCATGACCATCGAAAGCATGAAGCTGCAGACCAGCCTCGCCGCGCCGCGCGACGGGGTGCTGGCGGAAGTGCTGCATGCCGTGGGCGACACCTTCGACAAGGACGCGACGATTGCCCGGCTGGAGCCGCAGGCGGGGGAGGACTGAGCCATGCGCAGGATCAACTCGACGATATCCACCAGCGACGCGACCTTCCGCGCCAATGCCGCCCATAACCGCCGCCTTGCCCGCGAACTGCATGAAAAGCAGGAAACCGCGCGCATGGTCCGGCCGGAACGGGACGTTCAGCGGCTGAAGAAACAGGGCAAGATGATGCCGCGCGAACGGGTGGAGAGGCTGCTCGATCCCGGCACCCCGTTCCTGGAGTTCTCGACGCTGGCCGCGAACCGCGCCTATGGCGGCGAATCGCCCGGTGCCAGCATCATCACCGGCATCGGCATGGTGTCGGGCCGCGAAGTGATCATCCATGCCGACGATTCGTCCATCAAGGGCGGTGCGTGGTATCCCCATTCGGTGAAGAAGATCGTGCGCTGCCTGGAAGTCGCGATCGAGAACCGTCTGCCCGTGGTGCACCTGTGCGATTCCGCCGGCGGCTTCCTGCCGCTGCAGTCAGAGGTCTTTCCCGACAAGCACATGGCTGGACGCATCTTCCGCAACCAGTGCCAGCTTTCGAAGATGGGCGTGAAACAGCTTTCGCTGGTGTTTGGCCAATGCACGGCGGGCGGTGCCTATATTCCCGCGCTGTCCGACTACAACGTCATTGTCCGTGGCACCGGCGCGGTCTTCCTCGGCGGCCCGCCGCTGGTGCGCGCGGCCACGGGTGAAGAGGTCGGGGTCGAGGAACTGGGCGGCGCGGACATGCACACGACGGTCAGCGGCGTCTGCGACTACGCCGCCTCGTCGGAGGACGAGGCCATCGCCATCGGACGGGAGATCGTCGACCAGTGGGACCGCCCGAAGAAATGGGACTGCCAGCGCGATCCGGTTGAGGCTCCCTACTACGACCCGGCAGAGCTTTACGGAATCCTGCCCGACGAGATCAAGAAGGGCTTTGACATGCATGATGTCATCGCCCGCATCGTCGACGGCAGCCGGTTCCATGAATACCAGCCAAGCTATGGCCAGACGCTGGTCTGCGGCTACGCCAACATCTGGGGCTGGAAGGTCGGGATCCTGGCCAACAACGGGGTGCTGTTCAACGACAGTGCGCTGAAGGGCGCGCATTTCATCGAACTCTGCAATCAGAACAACACGCCCCTGGTGTTCCTGCAGAACATCACCGGCTACATGATCGGTCGGGAGTACGAGCAGAAGGGCATAACGAAGGACGGGGCCAAGATGATCATGGCGCAGGCCTGTTCGCGGGTGCCGAAGTTCACCGTCATGTGCCACGGCTCCTTCGGGGCCGGGAACTACGGCATGTGTGGCCGCGCCTTCGATTCACGGTTGCTGTTCAGCTGGCCCAATCACCAGATCGGCGTGATGGGCGGCGAGCAGGCGGTGAACACGCTGGCCGACGTGAAGGCCGCGCAGATGCGGCGTGCGGGACAGGACGTCGATGCCGACGTGATCGCCGCGCTGAGAGAGGAAACCGGCTCCGCCTACCTCGACCAGCTATCCGCCTACTACGCGACATCGGAGCTCTGGGACGATGGCATCCTCGACCCCGTGGATACCCGCAACGCCCTCGGCATGGGCATTACCGCATCCCTGAACGCACCGCTGGAAGATCCGGGCTACGGCGTCTTCCGTTTCTAGGACGGTCCATCGCTTGATCGCATCCGCGGCCTGAACCGGTGCGAACGTCGCGACCGTCACACTGCGGCAGTCGCGGACCGTAGCCGCCGTCACGCCCGGTGCACGCGGTCACGGTTTGGCAACCCATTGATCCTATATCGAGGGGATGCCGGAGTTCATACATGCACGCGACATCGCGGCAGGGACGCTGTTGTTCAGTGAGGGCGACCCTGGCGACGATGCCTATATCATCGAAAGCGGCCTGATCGAGATCGTGATCGGG
>CAJYBQ010000247.1 GCA_913064755.1 uncultured Alphaproteobacteria bacterium | reverse complement strand
TTCGGTATCCGCCATGCCCGCTTCTAGTCGTTCCAATTCGGCTGCTAGCCCCTTCAACGCGTCGTCGTCCAAACGCCCTTCAAGCAAGGCCATTCTCAGGGAATCCAATCGGTCCAGCAGCGAGTCCGCCCGCTCGATCGCACGGCGGCGGCCTTCAAGCGGGTCCGTGTAGAACCAGACCTCGAAATCCTGCCCCATTTCCCGCACGGTTCCCTTGACGGTCGGGTATTCGCCCCAGCTTTCCCGGCTGGGTTCGTAATGGCGCTGCGCGGCACCACCTGACGCGCGCACCAGGTCGGCAGGGTCCATGCCCCACTGGGCGTAGCGCCAGTTCGCCTTGCCGGGCGATGTCGCTTCTGCCGCCTGGGCAGATGCGAGCAGCGCCAGCAAGGCAATCAGTCCGGCCAGGCAGCGCATCATTCTCAAAGCGGGTCCAGCGACTGGTAGAGCGGCCAGCGCCCGGCGGCGAGCGCATCCAGCGACGGCGCGGCCTGCCCCAGCCGGTCGCGGTAGATCCAGAGCGAGGAAAGCACGTCGCGGGCGAAAGTCCGGGTTTCCGCGGAGCCCATGAGTTCGAGGAACAGCAGCGGGTCCTGCGCCACACCCTTCTTGGCAGCCCACTTCGCGGCATTGCCCGGCCCGGCGTTGTAGGCGGCGATGGCGAGAACGAGATTGTCGCGCGGGCGCACCGCCTTCAGCACGTAGCGGATATAGGCCTGCCCCAGCCGGATATTCAGATAGGGGTCGTGCAGCGAACTGTTGGTCGGTCGCGGCTGTCCGGCAATGCGGGCCACGTAGCGCGCGGTGGCGGGCATCAGCTGCATCACGCCGCGCGCGCCCGCGCTGGATCGGGCGAGGGGGTCGAAGCCGGATTCGCGGCGCGCGATGGCATAGACCAGCGCCCGGTCGACGTGGACTTCGGGCGACAGCGGCCATTCCGGCGCTGGATAGAGGGCGGGGTCATGGCGCTCCCCGTGGCTGTTGAGACGCCGACGGGCGAAGCGCAGTGCCGTTGCCGGCGCGTCGATGTGGGCCGCCAGGCGCAGCAGGGCATCCAGTCCTGCCTGGTTCGCGCGCTTCGCCATCAGGCGCAGTTCCATGTCGGCAAGTCCGATCTGGCCGACTTCCGCCAGGGCCAGCGCCCGCCGCACGCCGGCAAATTCGAGAATGGCCGCGAGTTGCGATTCGGAAAGCGTCGGCGGCTGCCAGTCAAATCCCGACTGCCGTGCCAGCAGCCGCCCGGCGATCTGGCCGTACATGTCGCGCGGGGCCTGGCTGGCCCGTCGCAGGGCGGGCAGGACCTGCATGAAATCGCCGGTCGCAAGCGATGATCGTGCGCGCCAGACCCCGGCGGCGGATTCCTGGCCCGTCAGCGGTCCGTCCTCCGGCCCAAGCGCAATGCCGAAGGCGACATGGGCCTCTTCCTTGCGATCCTCGGCCCAATAGGAAATGCCGGCCAGGAACGCGCCCTTCAGGCGGCCCGGCCCCGTGCCCTTCATGGCCTGTTCGGCGACGTTGATGGCCTTGTCGATGTATCCCGCGGTCAGGTATCCGCGGGCAATCTGTGCATGGGCCAGTGCCCGCGCGTCGGAGCCCATGCGACGCCCGTCGCCGGCGCTCATGTTCTTCAGCGCCCGGGTCGGCGCGTTGCGATAGACCAGGCGGCGGATGCTGGTCAGCATCTTGCGGTCATGGCGCGACAGTTGTGCCAGTGCGGGGCGTGCCTGGTTCTCCTTGCCCGGTGCGGCGACGGTTCCGTCGATCTGCAGCGAGATGGCGCGCGGGCGCGACAGCGCCTTCCAGCCGCTTGCCGGTCGGCGGCGCTCCGCCAGGTTGTAGACCCTTTCCGCCAGGGGATGATCGGCATAGCGGTCCAGCCATTCATGCAGTTCGCGGTAGGACGAACGCCATGCCGTCGGATGCATCAGGCGCTGGAAATCCACGTGCCCCATCAGGACCGGGTCTTCCAGTTCCGCGATCAGGCGCCGTGCCTGTTTCCAGCGGCCGGCCTGCTGCAGGTCGAAGATCTGCCGATATCGCGCCTGGTCTTCCGGGCCGAGGATCTCGGGCAATGCCGCTTCCGCGGCGCGGGCCGTCAGGCCATGCCCGGGTACCGCCAGGGCGAGCATGCCCTGCGTCATGACCAGAACAGCCATGATCAATACAAACCAAAGGCCCCGATTGACGGAGCGTGAAATCTGGCGCGTTCTGTTCATTGGCGCATTCAAGTCATACTGAGGGTCCGGGGCAAGCCTGCCGCTAGGTCACCCGCGTTAATGAGCCACTGGGGAGGGGATGAAATGAGCTTGTCGAACAACCTGCGGGAACGTCTGAGCGTACCCGTGATCGCTGCACCGATGTTCCTGGTTTCCGGTCCGGAACTGGTGAAGGCCGCCATCCGGGCGGGGGTCATCGCGTCCTTCCCCACCGCCAACTGCCGCACGGTGGAACAGCTGGACGAATGGATGTCGGAGATGATGGCCGTGACGGGACCGGATACGGCACCCCTGGCCCCGAACCTGATTGTTCACCACACCAACAGCCGCCTGGCCGAGGACCTGGATGTCATCTGTCGGCATCGACCGGAGATCGTGATCGCCAGTGTCGGCAGCCCGGCCCCGATCATGGACCGCATCAGGGAATACGGGGGCCAGGTCTGGGCCGACGTCGCCTCCATGCGCCATGCGGAGAAAGCCATCGCGACCGGTGTGGACGGCCTGATCCTGCTGACCGGCGGGGCCGGGGGGCAGACCGGCTGGGCCAATCCCTTCGCCTTTGCCCGTGGTGTACGCGCCATTCATGATGGCCCGATGGTTCTGGCCGGTGGCGTTTCGGACGGGCAGGCGATCGCGGCGGCGGAGGTGCTGGGCTTCGACCTCTGCTACATGGGCACGCATTTCATCGCGACGACGGAGAGCATGGCTGACCAGCGCTACAAGGACATGCTGGTCACCTCCGGCCTGGACGATGTACAATTGACCAAGGCCATTACCGGGCTGGAAACCAGCATCCTGCGACCGTCCCTGGTTGCCGCGGGGCTCGACCCGAAGAACCTGCCGGAACGCGACGGCATCGCGATTTCGAAGGACATCAACCCCGATGCCCCGAGACGCTGGAAGGATATATGGTCCGGAGGGCATTCGGTTGAGGGAGTGCATGGCGTGAGGCCGGTTGCGGAAATGGTGCGGGACGTCGCAGCGACATACCACGAGGTCAGGGAAGCCCTTCGCGCCTGAGCGTATCCAAGCGGAGAATTGCTACCAGGAATGCGGGAAGTCTGCTTCCCTTGCTTGAGCAAGTATGACCATTTGCCGGGAATATCTTGTCAGGGAGTTTTTTCATGGGCGACACACCCACCGCCGCCAGGAACATGACCGGCAGCAACAATCGTCAGGATTTCGAGATTGACGACCTGTTGCAGTTCCAGGTCGTGACCCTGGGCAACAAGCTGGGACTTTCCATCCTGCGCCGGGCGCTGGCCCCCAACAATCTCTCGATCCGGGAATGGCGTGTCATCTGTGTCATGTTCATCTACGGGCCGAGCATGGCGCGGCAGATTTCCGAGATCACGGCCCTGGACCCGGCGCACGTCAGCCGCACGGTGCACCAGTTGAAGCGCCGGGGAATCGTGTCGTTCCACGACAATCCCGACGACAAGCGCCAGATCATCGTCGACCTGACGGATGAAGGCACCGACCTGGCGCGTGATGTCCTGCCGCAGGTGACGGAACTGTCGAATTCCATTCGCGAGGTGTTTTCGGCCGACGAGTTCACGCAATTGATCGGATACCTGCAGCGCGCCAACGATCATGTGGACCAGATGCTGGCGACGGAGCCCGACTGAACCCGTCCCGCAGGCCGCTTTCCGTCGCGCATCCGTGCTGTCGCCGCCGCAAGGTCGCAACTGTATTGCCCAGCACGGCATGGCGAGGTTAGAACATCCGCGTTGCTGGGGCGTCGCCAAGCGGTAAGGCAGCGGGTTTTGATCCCGTCATTCCCAGGTTCGAATCCTGGCGCCCCAGCCAATATCCGTTTTCTTTCCGGGAATTCGAATCTGCATCCGACTTGCGCTGGATCAAATCGGGTGGCTGCACCCTGGTGCAGAGTGTCGGCAGGCAATCCGGTCTTCGGCAAGGACCGCACCTGGCCACACCCGAGTCCGCCAGCATCAGGAGAACAGTCCATGGCTTCCATCTCATCCATCGTGCGCAAGCATGTCGACGCGGCTGTCGCAGAGGCGGCGGAGACCGGTTATTCCCGCGAGGAAGTGGCGCGGTCGATGCTGTCTTTCGTCACCAACATCTACAAGGAAACCCGGAGCCCCGACGAGATCGCGGCGGAACTGCGCCACGAGATCGACAATCTGGACCCGGATGCCGAACACGCCTTCATGCGTCCCTGATCCGGCGTGATCCGGCACCTTGCCCGGTGTCGTGGCACATGCGCGTGCGAACCGATGCTGGAAACATCCGGTGCGGAGTTGTAACTAGTTTCTTATCGACAGTTTGATGACAGTTCTTGGGGGCGTGGCCTGTGAAGACCGAGTGGGACTACAGCGATCTTGCGGATGCCTATCTGAAGCGTCCGGATTATGCGGACACGGCCATTGACGCGATGCTGCGGCTGGCCGACGTGAGTGCCGGGGCAAGGGTCTGCGACGTCGGTGCCGGTGTTGCCCACCTGACCATCAAGCTGGCCGAGCGCGGGCTGAAGGTCGATTCGGTCGAACCGAACGACGCCATGCGTGCCAATGGCATCAAGCGCACGGCGGCGATGGCGGACGTGCACTGGTCGGAAGGCACGGGCGAGGCGACCGGGATGGCCGATGCGACCTATGACCTGGTGACATTCGGCAGTTCCTTCAACGTCTGTGACCGCCCGAAGGCGCTGGCCGAGACCAAGCGCATCCTGGTACCGGGCGGGTGGTTCGCCTGCATGTGGAATCACCGCGAACTCGACGACACCATCCAGTCCCGTATCGAGGACACCATCCGGGAAGGCGTGCCGGGATATGGTTACGGTACCCGTCGCGAAGACCAGACCAGCGTGATCGAGGCTTCGGGCCTGTTCCGCAGCGTTGTCATGGTCTCCGGCAAGGTGGTGCATGAACAGTCCAAGGTCGATTGCGTCGAAGCCTGGCGCTCGCATGCGACGCTGGAACGCCAGGCCGGTGCGAAGTTCCATGATGTGGTCAATGCCATCGAAAGCTATCTCGATGGCCTGCCCGGATCGTCGATCATGGTGCCGTACCGGACCAACATCTGGGTCGCCCAGTTGAACTGACGCACAGGGATGTTCCAGTTCTCCACCAAGGCCGAGACGCTGGCGGCGTTGCGCGGTGATCTTTCCACCGCTTCCATCGCGCCCCAGGTGCATTTCTCGGTGGCGGAATGGGGCATGGATCGCCAGCAGGTCCTGCATGACCTGACGCAGCAGTTCGGTGCCGTTCCCGTCATTGTCCGGTCCAGTTGCGGGCGGGAGGACGGTGAGCACTCTTCCAACGCGGGGGCATTCCTGTCCCTGCTGGATATCGCCCCGGACGGTCGTGCAGCGGCCATCGATGAGGTTGTCGCGGCCTATGGCACGGCGACGCTGACCGACCAGGTGCTGGTGCAGCCGATGCTGCGCCACGTGGTCCGGTCCGGCGTGGCCTTTTCGCATGACCCGAGCACGGCGGCACCCTATCGCATCATCAACTGGGTCGATGGTGACGACACCACGGCCGTGACGGGCGGCAAGCATGTCCGCACCT